>JAIQZR010000186.1 GCA_021777035.1 Candidatus Scalindua sp.
AGAGGCATTTGCTTATTTATTTGATAAAAAGGGAACGGTATTTTCACGTTTTATGGTACACAATGGTATATTTTCCCTTCGTTATGCAACAGCCGATGTGGCAGCAGCAGCTGGCTGTGTCAGCTGTCACAACAATCATGAGGAGAGTCCGAAGAGAGATTTCAAACTGGGTGATGTAATGGGTGTCCTTGTGGTTAACATCCCAATCGGTGCAGCAAGTGCAGAAACAGTAGCATTTTTTGAAAGGGCAAAAGATGAGGATTTTGGAAAAGATACTTTTCTCAAGACAAGAAATGAATTTGATATGACGCTTGGCGCACTTATAAGTGGCGGGCAGGCACCACTGGATCTGGAAATGAAAAAGTATACTATACTTCCTGTTACTGATGATGCCTCGATACTGGGCAAATTAAATGAGGTTAAGACGTTGTGGAACACTACGCAAGAGAATTTGGAAAAACTATCTCAAGTTGAACCCAATTCAGCAGAATATATAGTTGCTTATAATAAAGCTTATGCAAGTAACAATGATACAATGATGGCAATGAATGAAGCCGTCAATATATATCACGCAAAAGCAGAGCGGCAGATGGCATCGTTGTTCTGGATACAGAGCGGAGCGGTAGGTCTGGTCTGTCTGGTTATTGGGCTTGGTTGGATATTCTTCGCACGTCCATTAATAAACTTCCTTAAGGAGCTTGTCGGGAAATTGTCAGAGGGTTCTGGGCAGGTAGCATCGGCAGCGGAGCAGATCTCTGCATCCAGTCAGGGGCTTGCACAGGGTTCTTCGGAGCAGGCATCTTCTCTCGAAGAAACATCAGCTTCAATGGAAGAGATGGCATCCGTAACCAAACAGAATGCTAATAATGCAGAAGAGGCTGCCAAACTCGTAGACGTATGCAGTGTTGCTGCAGATAATGGTAACATTGCAGTTGGAGAGATGACTAAATCAATGGAGGACATAAACAGGAGTAGTAAGGAGATAGCAGAGATTACCAAGGTAATAGACGGCATAGCATTCCAGACCAACCTCCTGGCACTCAATGCTGCAGTAGAGGCCGCCCGTGCAGGTGAGCATGGGAAGGGTTTTGCCGTTGTCGCAGAAGAGGTAAGGAATTTAGCTCAGCGTAGTGCAACTGCGGCAAAAGATACTACGTCTCTGATTGACGACTGTGTTGCTAAGGCTGAAAACGGTGCACAGATTGCCGGAAAAGGTAGAGAAGCCCTGCAGGAGATTGTTAATAATGTCAGGAAGGTGAATGATCTGACAAAAGAGATAGCGAATGCGTCATCAGAGCAATCTGAAGGGATTAATCAGGTAGGTCAGGCAGTACAACAGATGGATCAGGTTACACAGCAGAATGCCGCTAATGCTGAAGAAACGGCTTCGGCAAGTGAAGAGCTATCAGCACAGGCACAAACCCTTATGGATCAGATCAAGATATTGTCAACGCAGGTTGGTGGTAAAGTTGATGCGGTATTGGATTCTCATAAAAAATTACCTGTGGAAACCAGGCAGATCGCTTACAGGCATGATAATGGATCAATTGCCAAAGGAAATGGCAATGGTGATCATACGCCTGATGTATTAATTCCAATGGGTGAAGATAGAATCGCAGAACATGATAGCAGGTTTAATGATTTTTAGTAATGATTCCGTCACAATGGCAAACGTAGGGGCGTATTACACTCTGTCAGAATAGGTCAGGGTGAGTACGCCTCTACAGCGTTATAGTCTTAAACTTTTCAGAATATAAAAAGAGGGGGTTGAGATATTAAAGAAGTAGTATAATGGATGAAGTTACAAGATAAAGAGATCAATATTTTGGTATGAATAGTTTTCTCTCCTTGCCTGGCAGTTTCAAATTATTATGAAGAGTAGTAAATCATGTCTAAAATCCGAAATAACATATTAATAATATACCCGATCGTAATGGTTACGATCTTAATCATCGTTTCTGCTCTTTTTTGTACGTATACGGCATTAAATATAAGAAAAAATAAAATTAAAGAATTTCAACATGCATCAGAAACTAAATCAACAAGGTTAGTTGAAACTCTGCATTCTATAGAAAATGACGTCACTTTCCTCGGCAAAAGTGTATTTCTTCTAAATTTGATTGATGCGATAGAGGGAGATGATGCAGAGGCATTCAGTCACTGGAAATATGGAACGGAATTACAATTTAAGATCTTTGCTGAAAGCAGGAGTATCTACGATCAGATAAGTTTTATCGATACTACAGGCCAGGAAATAGTGCGTGCAGATTTATTATTCAACGGTCACGTTGATATTGTTTCACAAGAAGAACTTCAGAACAAGAGCCAGAGGTATTATTTTAAAGAAGCCATAAAACTTGACGAAGGGAATGTCCATATCTCAGAACTTGATTTGGATATGGAAGAAAGTGAGATACAAGCACCTCATAAGCCCATGCTGAGATTTGCGCTGCCTGTTTTTCACAAGGAACATAAGATAAAAGGGGTTCTTGTCTTAAATGTTCTGGCAGATAAAATAGTTAAAAATATATTAACAGATAAGCACTCTGATGAGGTAGATTCATTTTTACTGGATAGAAATGGTTTTTACCTGCTACATCCTGAAATATCAAAGCAATGGGGAGGTTCAAGTGATCTTGGTACCGGAGAAAATCTAAGTAATACTTTTCCAGTGGAAACAGCCTCAACTATATTATCGGGACAAACAGGAATAGAATTAGTAAAAAAACAATATTATGTCTTCACACCAATTCATTTCGATCCTTCCGGCGATGAAAGATACTGGGTCCTTGTAAATAGTTTTGACAAATTAACTGTCTATTATCCAATTTATACCTTCTTTGCTGTGGTAGGTGCCTTGAACTTAATCTTAATTGCAGGTATAATCGCACTTTCATACATATTTTCAAACCGGGTAGTAAATCCCTTAAGAGCGCTGGTTAATGCAACCAGGCAGATAACAGATGGCGATTTAGAACATGCTATAACAATTAATAAAGGCAATAGTTATATAAAGGTATTGACTGAATCATTTGGCTTGATGGTGAAAAAACTTAAGGAATCAAAAAAAGATAACGAACAGCTTTTCATGAAGGTGAAGGAGAGCCGAGATGAATGGCAAAAAACATTTGATGTAATAACCGACATTATAGCTATTCATGATAAGGATTTTAGAATTGTCAGGGCAAACAAGGCGTTTTTTGAAAAGTTTAACGTTAGTAAAGAAGAGATACATGATAAAAAATGCCACGAGATATTTCATGGCATCGATGGGCCCTGGTTTAGATGCCCTCTTGCCAAAACCTCTGAAAGTTTACAATCGGAATGTATAGAGGTGGTTGATCCAAACACGGGTGAAACCTTTATGGTCTCTACTTACCCAATCCTTGACAAAAAAGGCAACTTCTCTGGAGTGGTACATCAAGCAAGGGACATTACAGACAAAAAAAAGGTATTTGAAGAGATAAGAAGAGGAAAAGAATATACTGATAATCTGTTAGAAACAGCTCAGGATGCTATCATCTGCATTGATAAAATAGGAATAATCAGTGTCTGGAATCAGTCAGCAGAAAAGATCTTTGGATACAAAAACTGTGAAATGTTAGGTCAATCTCTAGATAAAATTGTTTCTGTAAGTGCGTTGGACGTGTACTTACAGATGAGCAAGCTCATAAAAATCAGCAGGATACTAGAAGTGTCGGCAATAAAACGGGATGGCACCTCGATCCCAATAGAAATGTCCCTGTCCTCTCAGGAAATAAAAGATGGAGAATATGTTTTTACGTTAATCGCCAGGGACACAACTTTTCGAAAAGAGGCAAAAAAACAATTGGTTGCAAAGGCAGATATGTTAGCTGCAGTAAACAAGGAACTTGAAGAATTTGTTTATATAGTTTCTCACGATTTAAAAGAACCATTATTTGTAATTGAGGGTTATACATCAAAGTTATACAACAAATATAAAGACGTTTATGATGATAACGCAAAACATTGCATCGACAGGGTCAAGTTAAACGTAAAGAAAATGTCTCAGAAGATAATGGAGATTATGGAAGTATTGAAGGCTGGAAGGATATCATATGATTTTAAAAATAATGATAGTGGCCGAATTGTCAGCGGTGTAGTAGACTCAATGAAAGAGAGGATAAGTAACGCAAATGTTAAGGTTATAATCGACAAAGATCTTCCTGTTGTATTTTGTGATTGGGAGCGTATGGAAAATGTGTTTTCAAACTTGATTATAAATGCCATCAAGTTTATAAGTGACGATAAGCTTACTGTAATTCCTCACAATCCTTTAATTAAAGAGAAGAGTAACGGCAGTCGCGGATGGATCAAAATTGGGTGTCATACAGATGAAGATTATTACAAGTTCTTTGTTGAGGATACGGGCATTGGTATTAAAGAGGAGTATCAGGAACAGGTGTTTCAAATATTCAGACGATTGAATGATGTAGAGGCGGAAGGCACTGGCGTTGGTTTGGCTATAGTAAAAAAGATTATTGGATTACATTTAGGTAAGCTCTGGATTGAAAGTCCCGTAGAAAACGGAGAAGGCTCAAGATTCTGTTTTACAATACCAAGAATAAAGCATGTTTCAAATAACTGAGTGATTATAACTGCTCAGATAGTGTTAAGAAGTTTGTCGCTATAATTTTCTGGCTGACCTGTATATGTTTTTTTTATTTTGTCAGACGTACGGTGAATAGTTAAAAAACCTATAATTTCCAACTAGAAATTATGGAAGGATTAAAGTATTAATCTAATATAAAGAATGGAGTTTGTTATTGAAAGAACAAAAAATACTGGTCATTGAAGACGATCCGGATCATGCAGTGTTGATTATTGATGTATTCGAGTCAGAGGGTATTATGAGTGATGTTATCTTAATGAATGATGGGCAAGAAGTTATAGATTACTTCCAGGAGAGAGATTCTTCCACAGAAGACGAACAATCTAATATTGATGGTGATCGAGGTGACAATGAATGTTCACAAATTGTCCTTATCATATTAGATATTAATTTACCAAAAATTAGCGGAATGGAGATACTTATACATTTAAAGAGTAGTCCACGATATAGATCAATTCCGATAGTTATTCTTTCTACAAGTTCAGATCAGAAAACTATTTCAGAAGCGCTGAGAAATGGAGCAGATAATTATATTACAAAACCAATGTGTTACGATGAATTTGTAGATAAAATTAAACTGCTGAGGGAATATTGGTCTGATGTGGGCCTATCTCACAAAAACTGATCCAGTTTTAACATTAGTATTACCACGTATATGGTGAGTTTCATGGACAACAATTTCATAGAAAAATGCTGATAATTAATCACAAATTAAATAAATACTTTTTTGTAATACCGTGTCTCTTAATTGTATTAACAAACGGCTGCTTTTTAATGGGGGCCAAGACGCCTGCTGATCACGGTTCAGGGTATTTAACAGAAGGATCCACGATAAGCTTGGGAATAATTGATGGAGATGAAGAGCTAAAGGTGTTAAATATGGTTAAAATATTAGAGTCCAGATTGCAGACAGAGAGGGATAACGTGAAAGCACTTGAAGAAAAACTGTCTGACCTGCAGACGGCTAAGAGTGTTGTCGAGAAAAATGATGCTGACATCAGAAAGGAACTGGAAGAAAAAAACAGAGCCCTATCAGGTGAGATTAAAACCTTGGAATCTAAATTAAGAGATACTGAGGCAAGGGCAGACACATCTGAGCAAGCGCTAAACTCGTTAAAGAAAGAACTTTTAAAGGCCCAAATATCTGAAACAAAAGCACAGCAGGAGTTATATAAAATAAAAATAGAGGGCCTTGAGCAGAGTGAAGAGTGATATCCCCCTTTAAATAATTGAATAGTAACCATAACTTATTTCAGTAGAAATGAAAAAATTCCATATCATACCAACAATAATCCTATTCTTTCTTATTTCTGCAACAGTTAACACCGGCTGCACAGTTACTGATACTACCGATTCACGCAGAAGGAAGTTATTCCCAAAATATCCACATGAGTTCACCTCTATCAGTTATCATAAATCAACGGAATATGACTCTAGCAATATACAAAGGGTTTTGTTACTTCCATTCACAGTAGAATCAGGAAGAGATAAGGTAGTGGATGAAGTAACAGAGGCTTTTCTGGTAGAATTGCAAAAGAAATCTACGTTTGAAATTGTAAAATCTCAAGAGTTTCAGGATATATTGTCACAACAGAAAGATGTTTGGAGTAGAGGATTGATCAAGCCTGAAACTATTGTAGAAGCAAAAAACAGATATAAAGTAGACGCAATCATTATTGGTAAAATCACTCAGTACCAACCATACGAACCACCTGTATTGGGCATAAAAATCGGTATGTTTTCTGCCAGATCAGGCAATATAATGTGGAGTACGGATGCAATATTTGACAGCAGTGAGGCATCAGTAATACAACTTCTCAAAACTTACTATAAAAAAACCTATCAAAAGAAACAGTCACTATATGATTGGAAAATCATACTTTTATCAATGAAACGATATGCACGATTTGTTGCATATCATATGGTAGATACCCTCTAAAGACCTCATTAAACTTTTACAAAATGGGTTGCCCACTAACTTTTTTCGACAGCAACATCGCAGACAATTCTCTAGCAGTTCTATTCATCATTCCAACAAAAGCACACTTAGTATTTTAAATACCTCAGCCTTTAATGCCATAGTGTCGCTTTGCCACAGACCGCAGGAAATATTTTTCCATATCATACGGTAGAAAGTATCACCAAGCACGCTTTACAACAGGTGGAAACAGCTCTAATGAAGCGTGACAGGAATAAAAAATACTTTTTATAACTGGTTGTTGTTGCATGAGATATAGGCCATGTTGAGGTTGAATTTCCGCTCTAATAATTAAATATATTCATTTTGGCACAACGCTAGCTAAATAGATAAACGTCTTGCTGTATTTTAATTATTTTTTTGAATTCATTTATTAAAAAATGCCAGAAAAATCCTTAAATTCATTATCCGGATTATTGTCAACAAAAGAGCTACCAACAATAAATATACAGAAAAGTGCCAATAACTCTCTGCAGGGCAATCATGGGGATGGGCGTTTCTCCACAGAATTGGCGAGTTCAATAAAGGGCTTTACCACACTAAAAGGAGAAAGCGTCACACTTTCTCCATCAGGGCTAATTAATAAATCAAGTAATGAAGAAATGAATCATTTAATGGAAACTGCCTCAATGAGTGTATCAACTAACACAGAAACTATAGTTGATGATAATCAAATCCAATTGAATTATAAAGTGGATCAAAATATACTTGGAGAAACTTTTACAAATGACATTATCAACAATATCCATAATGTTAATACTACGCCTGAACAGGTACAGTTTAATGCATTGTCAAATAATATCTTTTTAAATAATCAAGACCTCTCCATACATACAGAATCAAGTATAGGCCTCATAAAAATTGTCCAAGATGTCGCTAATAAATCATTTCTGAGACAATCGGCAGCGAATTCCATAGATAAATTAAATATAAGCCAAAGCCTCGCAAAGATGAATGAACAGAATAGTACAGATATTATAGGCAAACCTGATCTTGTTAAAGTAGCAGGAGAAAAAGCAGGCTTGGGCTACATATTTCAGAAATCCGGAAACCAACATAAACAAACTCTGGCGTTAGATTCCAAAGATGGTCTTAATTATAAACTCCAGGATCAATTAACATCACCGGTTATAAATAAAACAGTTCTTAGTAATCCCAATGCGGATACATTACTAAAGCAAGATGCAGTACGAGCAGAAAACGATGGGCCTCTTACAACACAGGCTGCACCTAAAACCGGTACCGTTACTTTGAGAGTGGGGACAGGTGTAAATGGAGAGAAGTCAGAAACAATAGCAGGTCAGACAAAGACGACTATGGCTAACTCATTTTCAAACAATCAAGTCTCATACAACATTAAAGAACCAAACAGTAATACCGGAACCGTTCCACAGGAGATAAATAATAGACAGGAAACGCTACAGACAGGCAGAAACAC
>JAIQZR010000187.1 GCA_021777035.1 Candidatus Scalindua sp.
GGAAAAGGCGGAAATGGACAAGAAGGTAACAATTTCTCATGGCAGGGCAAGTCTTGTTGGAGAAATAAATAAAATGGCAAATGAAGGATTACGTGACAGATACGGTATGGAACTGGTTGATGTAAGGATAAAGCACGTTAATTATGTACGTGCGGTTATACCTAAGATATTTGACAGGATGCGTTCGGAAAGGATAAGGATTGCAAACAAATATGAGTCTGAGGGCAGGAGAGAAGAGGCGGAAATAATGGGGTATATGAAGAAGGAGCTGGAGAAGATAGAATCTGAAGGTTATAAGATAGCGACTGAGACAAGAGGTGAAGCGGATGCTGAGGTGATAAAAATATACGCGGATGCCTACCAGAAATCTCCTGAATTCTATTCTTTTACAAAAACCCTTGAAACATATGGAAAAACAATTGACGAAAACACCCGTTTGTATTTGAGCACAGATAGTGATTACTATAAATATATAAATGGTTTTATGGAAGAGTAAGAGCCTCTGTGAGATTTTAGCATCTGGCAGTAAGTGAAGGATCGGTGTTTGCTAAGAACACTTGATAGTAATGATGATGAAGAAAGTATTGAGATAGACGTTGTTTGGTTTTTGAATTCGAATATAACCTGCCTGATTGCATTTCACACTTGCCTTCCTTGATATACTGTGAGCTGATTGATATTTACCCATACTAAATCGTAAAATCACTATTGCCCTCATTGATATGAACTTGGACTATTTTCCGCTTATAAATATTTATGCATCTAAAACCTCATTTTGTTTACGAAAATAAAACGATTTTTATTTATTTTCTAGCGATATCCGGGATATTACACCTGATTTTCGTCTTTTCAACTTCGAACGTAAGTCACCTATTTAAACCGGAACTTAATTTAGTTGATTATGGAACGAAAAAGGGTAGTTATGTTGTTGAAATAGACCTTGGATCTGACGAGCAGGAAGAGGTCGAAATCGATGAGTTGGTAGAAGAGGAGGAAGAACTGATTGAAGCTGATGTGCGCGAAGAGGTGCGGCAGCTTTTTGTTGATACGTCCGGAAGGGAGGTAGATGAGGAGCCACAAGCGGAGACTAATAAGATTGGAGAAAAAGGGTCTGTTGCAAGAGACACCTATGTAGACGATAATAATGTAAATCATAAGCCTAGATTAGACAGTAAGAGCGATTTTCCAGGAGAAGCTCCTGACGAGTTTGCGGCAGCGGTATCTCAACAGTCTGGTATGCCGATAGATGTTAGTCTTAGTGAGCCTGTCAAGGATGAAGCGGAAGCGGCTGTTGAGGATTTGGTTCAAGAGGAAACTTTAGCTAGTTTGCCTGATGTTGACAATGATAAGGAGTTGCCGGTTGATCAGGATGTCGCGGAAGTGGAAAATGAGCCTGTTGTTCAGGAAGAGGTTGCAGTGGATGTTGAAGAAATTGATCCTCAAGCCCTGAGCAGTCAAGAAATAGAGTCTGTAGAGAGTGTTGAAGAGATAGTTTCTACTGAATTAGAGTCAGATGTGGTTATCCTGAAGCCGGAACCAAAAGACGTTATTGATACAGATACTAATGTGGTAGAGGAGAAAACAGAAGACCACACTGATCCGGTTGAAGAATATACAAAAACAGCATCTATTCCTAAAACATTGATGAAAGAGATAGTTGAAGGACAGAGAGAGAGTGTTGCAGGTGAGGCGCAAAATAAACATGAATCTGCTAAACCCCAGGTAAATAATGTACCGTTAGGAGATGATGCTCCTTTTTTTCAAGACAGCATATCAAATGCACCACTAGATGGCGCTGGATCATTTAATGTAAAAAAAAATGAATATGCTCCATATTACAAACACATAAAAGATAAAATAAGGTTGTACTGGTTGTTACAGTATGGTACAGATGCGTCTATTAGTCAGGTAACAAAAGGTTACAAGCCAATAGTCGTTATTTTTAAGGTACTTCCTGCCGGCAAAATAATGAATGTTGAAATTGCCGACTCCGCAGGTAATGAACTATTGGCTTCTAAGATTAGAATATCAATCCAGAATACTATTCTAAATAAATTTCCGGATTACATTAACGAAGAATATATAGATGTTAAATTTAGTTACTTTTTCTTTTAATAGGGAGGCATTGCATTGGAATGGTTAATGGGCGGCGGTCCAATAATGATACCCATATTTATTTGTTCAGTTATATCTCTTGCCGTAATCATGGAGCGCATTGTAAGCCTTCGTAGAAAACGTATTATGAGGCCTGAACTAATCGAAGTAATTGAAGCAGTCAGAGGCCCAGACGATATTCAAATTATTCTTAGCAGATGTAACGCGATAAAGGGGCCATTTTCCAATATAATTAAGCGTGCAATTTCCAATGCTTATTTATCAAGGGAAGAAAAAGTATTAGACATTCAGTCTGCAGGAAGGCAGGAAGCCAGAACCCTGGAGAGAATGTTAGTAGTATTGGAGGTTATTACGGCAATTACCCCACTTCTTGGGTTACTTGGAACCGTACTTGGCATGAGCCAGGTATTTGATGTGATATCAGAAGTAGGACTAGGACAGACAAAGGCATTTTCAGGTGGTATAGCACAGGCTCTTAGAACTACTATAATTGGACTGGGTGTGGCAATACCTTCCTTGATTGCATACAGTAGTTTTGATAGGAAAGTTGATAATCTGGTACTAGAGATGGAGAAATACTCAATGTTGCTCTTGAACAAGTTATATACTAATCAAAAAATCGGCAGCAAAGGCTTCTGAGGAAGAACAACTATGCAATTTCGTATAAAACGATATATAAAGCCGGTAATAAATATTGCTTCTCTTGTGGATGTGCTCTTTCTGCTTTTAATATTTTTCATGGTAACTTCAGCATTTGTAGAACAGCCGAATATTAAATTAGAGTTGCCTACGACCAGACATTCAGAGTTAAATAAGATGGATCGGACGGTTCTAACCATTGCTCGGGATGGGCAATTGTTCTTGCAGGAGAAGCGTGTGGATAAAATAAATCTTGAAAAGGAGCTCAGGAGAGTAATATTGGATACGGGAGATGATGTCCTGGTTTTGAAAGCTGATAAGATGGTGCCTTACGGGGATGTAGTCAGTGTCATGGATGGTGCTAGGGGGGCAGGTTTTAAAAAGGTGGTCGCCCCTACTCTCATGCAAGAATAGGCCCAAGGCGGTGAATACGATATACACATGTAGATTTTGTTTAAGAAAAAACATTAGAGAGGAGCATAGGGTTTGTTGAGTAATAATTTTAAGGATTTAGTAGAATTAATGGAAACACTCAGGAGCAAAGACGGATGCCCCTGGGATAATGAGCAGACACATGAATCTTTGAAATCGTGCTTAATAGAAGAGGTTTATGAGATTGTTGATGCGGTAGACTCAAAAGATTCCGAACAATTAAAGGAAGAGCTCGCAGATCTGTTTTTTTTAATAATTTTTTACTGTAAAATAGCTGATGACAGTAATAATTTTGATATTAACAATGTACTGGAATCTTGTTTGGAGAAGATGACAAGAAGGCATCCTCATGTCTTTGGTAATAAAACTGCTGAAGATGCAAGTGAAGCATTAAATCAGTGGAATGAAATAAAGAAAAAAGAGATAGAAGCAAAGCAACATGGTACAAATAGTGATAAATCTATAGTTGATAATGTTCCAAACCATATGCCGGCGTTACAAAAGGCGCAAAAAATACAAAAGAAGGTTGCTCGAGTGGGTTTTGATTGGGCGATAATAGAGGATGTAATAGCAAAGGTGCATGAAGAGTTAGAGGAGGTTAAGGAGGCAATTAACAATAAGGACAAGGAGCCGATAGCTGAAGAGATAGGTGATTTGCTGTTTGCAGTGGTCAATTTGTCGAGGTTTCTTAAACTAGACTCGGAAGATTTATTGAGGAAAAGCATATCTAAATTTACGGGTAGGTTTAAAAAGGTAGAGAAAAAAGTTTCTGCTTTGGGGAAAAAAATAGAAGAGTGTTCGTTAGGTGAGTTGGATGGTATCTGGAATGAAGTAAAGAGTTGATCTTTATTAAAATGTGGGTTCATATCACTGCTCAATTAACTGCAAACTCAAATGTGATTGCTTCATGTTTTTTATAAGATAAAAACCGAATTTGTCAATTTTGCTTGCATAATTTAGTTGACTTTGTGGTGGAGACTGCAATATAATTCGCTCGATGTAGGTGTTTGCTTTCTCGGAGACTAATGAAATGTGCACCGAGATCATGCAATGTAACAAATTGTTGGTCAATTGTCGAAAGACGAAATGAGGGTGTGTCTTAAGTGGTTTACATGTTCACGAAAGGCTATTTTGCGCCAGCAATTCAGTGGTTTGTTGATTCTGAAATAAAAGTATGGTGCCAAGTAAGTTTATATGTGCAAAAGTGCTGTGGCTTTTGAGTATTCTCTTTTTGGTTTTTGGTATGTTCGTTGCGAATGTACCCTCACTTATGCTTTTTATCCAAATATTTTTTGTAGACTCAGGCTGTTAATTGCTTTATTTTATATGCGTTCGTAGCCAAAAATGCAAATTTTGAAAGTGGCTACGTTTCAAAAAGTGAGATTCCTTCCGCGTAATATTGTATTTATTTCTCATTGCGTTAAAAAAAATAGCAAATTTTAATACACACTGCTTTATATAAAAAATATTATATGTATGAGATATTTAAATGTTTGTCATGTCTTCGACTTCACTCAGTGTAATTTTTTTCCCAGTCCGGCTTATCAGGCAAGAGGACGGAGTCGAGGAGTCTTGTTTTGTATGTCTTTTACTTTATTACGTTTAACAATTAAGTAATAGGAAGTGGAAAGGGGGGAAGTATATGCGTTTTAAGCAGAAAAATGTAATTTGGTTTCTGTTGATTTTAGTTGCTGCTGTTTTCCTGATGTGTGGTGTTTCGAACGCAGCGGATCCAACGGGTGATAAGACTTTTGCATTGGACATCAGGGGTATAAGTATGTCCAATAACTTTACGTGGATTCTTATTTGTGGTTTTGTGATATGGTTCATGCAGGTGGGTTTCGTCCTGTTAGGAGGTTTATTGCCTGCCAAGAATGCACTGAACTACATGACCCATTGCTTTATTGCTACTACTCTTGGCGTCGTCATTTACTGGTTCGTTGGTTTCGGATTAATGTTTGGTGGATTTGAATTTCTGGGGCAACATATAGGCAAGGGTAATCAATTTATGGGCCTGAGTGGATTTATGTTGCTGGGTGATGCATACGATGTTAGGACGATTTTACTATTTATGTTCCAGGCTGTTGTAGCAACATTTATAGGCAGTATTATTGCTGGTGCCGTTGCAGAAAGAATGAAACTCTGCTCTTACGTTCTCATGTTTTTCTTCGTATATATCTTTATATATCCGATATATGGACATTGGGTATGGGGAGAAGGATGGTTGTGGGAATTGCCATACGGTGCAGGTATGAGAGATTTTGCAGGATCTGGAGTTGTTCATGCTATTGGTGGAACTATTGGATTTGTTGGTGCCGCTTTTCTGGGCCCGAGGGCTGGTAGGTACAATGAGGACGGATCTTCAAACTCAATACCGGGCCATAATGTAGGATATATGATTGTTGGTACAATACTTCTTGCGTTTGGCTGGTTGTTTTATGATGCCGGAAGCACATTGGCGGCAGGCGACTTGAGGATGTCTGTAGTCGCCGCAAATACGGCACTTGCCGGGTCGATCGGTGCCGTTACGGTTCTTTTCCTCACTTATTTGTTGTCAGGTCATACAGATGTTGGTGAGGCATGTAATGGTGCACTTGCCGGGTTTGTTGCCATTTCGGCTGGATGCGCTTATGTAGCACCATGGGCTGCGGTTGTGATAGGATTCCTTGGGGCCATAATCTACTTGATTTCCTTCTGGATAATAGGCAATAAGTTTAGGGTTGATGACCCGCTTGGTGCATGTTCCGTTCACGGTGCCAATGGGTTCTGGGGATTGATCGCCTTGGGTATCTTTGCGGATGGTTCGTATGGTGGTGTTTATGGCGTAATAACCGGACATTATGGGCAGTTGGTGTCACAGGCTATTGGAGCAGTAACAGCCTTTGCCTGGGCCGGTGGAATGGCGTTTATACTATTCAAACTGATTGGTGGTAGAAACAGCAAGTCAAAGATGAGGGTTTCTGAAGAAGTTGAAAAAGATGGACTAGACGTACATATTCATGGTACAGCATGTTACCCTGAACA
This sequence comes from Candidatus Scalindua sp., assembly GCA_021777035.1. Classification (GTDB taxonomy): domain Bacteria; phylum Planctomycetota; class Brocadiia; order Brocadiales; family Scalinduaceae; genus Scalindua. The sequence continues at coordinate 6,211 of JAIQZR010000187.1, forward strand.
ATAGAAGGTCATTAATGCCTTTGCGCAGCCACCCGTTATACAAAAGCGGGTGGCTGTTTTTTTTTGTAGTAACTAGACGTCTTGAATTTTATTAAGATGTTAATAAAGCGATTCCTATTAATACGATTCTTTAGTAGTATTTTCGTTTTAATACACAAATACATGTCCACTTACATTCCGGAGTATGTCAGCCGTTTCGTAACGGTTAGATTTTAACACATCAAGAATATTGTCGCTTTATAAGGCTGAGTGATACTGCCTGGTATTTCTCTTTGGTTCTAACAAATTAAACTTTTATTTATTGCATGTTTGCTGTAATGGCATTATAAAACCTTGTTACGGTAAGAAAAATCTTGCATTACCTATTCATTTTTGACAGCCAGTTGTAAGTGTAGCTATGGTTGAGTGATAGGTGTGGTTGATTTAACGCTGGCACATATAAGCCGTTTTAATACAAGTATGAGAGTGGCGTATTAAGTGCATATAAGTTGATAAGTAGCTGCTATAGTTGGGTTTGTGCTGTTTTATTATACATAAAGTTTTATGTTGGTACATGTATTGCGTATCACTAACTTAATAAGATTTCCTGTTGTTAGTTTGGGGTTTTCTGAGTTTTTTATTTAGTTCATATTTTTTTTAAAATTGTAATATTACACTAAATAATGGAATTATTATCAAATACAAAACAGTTGAGAATATTGGGTACTTCAGAAGGCAATAATATGCTGTTCATTACAGGGCATAATGGCTTGTCAACGAAAAGTGATATCATGGCTGTCAACAATTTTTATGCGCTACTAATAGTTTATGTTAATTGCTTTTGTACCTCTCAATTCTTTTTTGTTTTTAGTGGATTGTCTGGATTTAGAAAGAGAGTTCATTTTGAATCCAGCGAAGGAGTTGATTTTGTTTATACAACAACTGCTTTTTTTGTAGAAGACAAAGAATGTATTTACAAGCTCTTTTTTTTCGCAGAAAGAGCGGGTGAAATATAAATTTATCAAAAAACCGTGTTGCAATAGCTCAGCTGTGGCAACACGGTTTTTTGTTGCATTTTGTAAATGATAAAATAACAAGAGATATAACATTATTATGCAATACAGTAACCTTATAAATTTGAGTACCCAAAAGTGTCTTTGGCTTCTAGATATTTTTGGGACTGGTTTTAACTATTTATAGAAGAGGTGAATCTTGTTGGTGAGAAGGGGGGGACGCTTTAAATAGGTAGTTTGCGTTGGACTTATTTTTTTATTATTTAGTGCTTTAATAGGAGGTAGCCGTAATGAAAAGAGTTGAAGCAATTATCAGGGATGAAAAATTAAGTGGTGCGAAGGAAGCATTAAAAGCCCTGGGGGTAGCTGGTATGACAGTTACTGAGGTAAAGGGACATGGCACTCAGAAGGGTGTTACTGAGGTGTATCGTGGCAGGCAGTATTCCGTAGACTTGCTGCCTAAAATTAAGATTGAAGTGGTTGTTGATGATAATGATGTAAAGAAGGTAACTGATGCTATTTGTGAAGTGTCAAGGACCGGTAGCATTGGAGACGGAAAAATATTTATTTCAAGTGTGGAAGAGTGTATTCGTATAAGGACTGGTGAGTCAGGAGCAAAAGCAATTTAATAATTTTTATTTCATAAAAATTTTTTTGTAATGCGAATTAATTGTTAACGTATTGATTTTACACTAAAAATATTTGTTAGCAAAAGGAGGTTACGCGAATGAGAAAGTTTAGTTATATTTCTATATTGATGATGGTCTTTGTGGTGGTGGCATCCCAGACGGGATGGGCAGATGATGCCACTCTTGATACAGGTGACAATGCCTGGATACTTACCTGTTCCGCTCTGGTGCTTCTCATGACACCCGGTCTGGCATTCTTTTATGGTGGCATGTGTTCTGTCAAAAACTTAAATAACATGATTATGATGGTTTTTTTGTGTATGGCCATAATTAGTGTTCAGTGGGTATTCTGGGGATATGCACTTTCATTTGGTGCAGATCATGGAAGCTTTATCGGTGGTTTGGGAATGGCAGGTTTGCATGGCATAACGCCTGATTCGCTCTCAGGAACATTGTCTGAATATACGTTTGTTGCGTTCCAGGCGACGTTTGCCATAATTACGGTTGGCCTTATATTGGGAGCCGTCGAGGGACGCATGAAGTTTAGTGCATGCATGCTGTTTATTCCACTTTGGGCGACTGCCTGTTATGACCCGGTTTGTCATTGGGTATGGGGTGGCGGCTGGGCCGGTAATATGGGAATACTTGATTTTGCAGGTGGAACAGTTGTTCACATAAATTCTGCTGCTGCTGCGCTTGCTCTCTGTTTAATGATTGGTAAGCGTAAAAATGCAAATATCAGACCTCCTGCAAATGTTCCTATGATTGCGCTTGGTGCTGGTTTACTCTGGTTTGGTTGGTTTGGATTTAATGCCGGTAGTGAGTTGGCTGCTGACGGTAGATCTGCATTTGCATGGGTGATAACGAATACCGCCGCTGCTTCTGCCGCATTCACATGGATCGTATGCGAATGGATTCATCGTGGAAAACCAACTCTCCTTGGTATGGCTTCCGGTATAGTTGCCGGTTTGGTTTGTATAACGCCAGCAGCCGGATTTGTTGGGCCACTTGGTGCAGTTCAGATGGGAATTATGGCTGGTGTAGGCTGCTACTTTGCATGTGTAAAAATGAAAGCAGCTTTTGGTTATGATGATGCATTAGATGTTGTTGGAGTACATGGAGTCGGTGGAACTATTGGAGCATTTGCCACGGGGCTTTACTGTACTAAGTTTGTTATGGGTCCTGATGGTGTTGATGGTTTGTTCATCGGATGGAATGCTGCAGGTTTTCATCAATTGGGATTGCAAGTTGTTGGGTTTATGGCAACATGGTTTTACGCATTTGCTGTTACCATAATAATATGCCTTATAGTTAAATACACAACTGGGTTAAGGACAACTGAAGAAATTGAGGATAAGGGTCTGGATCTGGCGCTGCATGCTGAAGCTGCTTACCACTTAGAAACAGAATCAACAAGTACTTTGAAATAAGCAGGTCTTTTTTAGCGTTGTGTGTTATAGATTAATCGTTGAGCCTGCCTTGAATTGATGAATATGGTGGGGTCAATGGGTTTTTGGGAGCGCTGGCTATTTATATAATAGTCAGCGCTTTTTTTTGTCAGAAAGAAATCTAAAACCTCTCAGGTTGTAATTGCACACTGGGCATCTCCTAACAAAGAGATACATTGCAAAAAGAAATATTGCCCATAACCCTGCGGTAAGTAAAGCAATTATAATATCTGCAATGTCTAATTTGTGTAGCCTCTTTGGAACTACAGATTTTTCACAGTATGGACAGAACGTTCTTTCAGACTGACTTTTTGGCCAAAAATGTGCTGAAGGCACTACCCTTTTTTTGTGTTTAGGAACTGTACCAATTGCGTTAAGTCTTGAGAGTTGAAACCATCTAAATTTGCTACGAATTGAATTGTACCTTCTTGCTGTATAGAGCTCAATACGAAAACCGTGTGGGTTGCGATGTTTTTGATATTTGCTTGTAAGAAAGTGCTCAGGATCTTTGGCCAGATATTTAATGTTGCTAATAAACACATTGAACTTGTTGAAATTCATTAGTTAAAATTCGATATTTCTATTTCTAGAATCTATTTAACAGTGGGAAATGTATTATGATTTCCAGAATATTGTGGTATACAACAACGCTTCCACTCTTTCACGTCGGAAGTCGTTCTCTCTCATAATTTGGTATATCATATACTCGAAAGTTCACTTTTTAGGGTTTCTGCTGAAGATATCCTGTTTGATGGATCTTCCTCCAGTAGCCCCAATGTTATTTCATTTAATCTTTGAGGGACAGCGTTGTTAATCTCTATTGGGGACTGGATAGTTTGCGCTCGAATTTTACCGGTTAGCACTTCAAATAATATCAACCCCATGGTGTATAAATCAGTTTTGCCATCAATTGTTACCTGTTGTAGAACAGCCTTTTCACCTTTTTCATCTGTCACATCTCTCAATAAGTTATTCATCTGCTTTTGTTCCGGTGACGCGTATTCTACAGTCAAACCTTTTATAAGTTCACCTGTCTTTATGGAAAGTTCTAGGTCAATTAAGCCTATTATTCCAGTATCCGGATTAAGAATTAGGTGACCCGGTTTAATGTCGGCATGGACATATTCTTTTGAATGGAGATATTGTAAAGGTTCGGCAGCACTTGCAATATACTTGATTACATTTCCCATTTCATTAGAATCAGGTACGCCTTTTTGCTTATAATACTCAACCAGATCTTCACCTTCAAAGTTTTCTAATACAATATAATACTCATTCAATACTAATTTATCATCTTCATACAATTCCCCTCTTCCGGTGCCTTTTTCATATCGTTTTGGAATCTGCAAATGAGAAAAATTTTTCAACACTTCATACTCTCGGTCATAGCTGTATGTAGGAGAGTACTTCATTCCCCATTCATTATTACCAGGTTTAGCCAAAATACCATAATTTGCTCTGTGACCAGGCCTATATTTGAAATTT
>JAIQZR010000188.1 GCA_021777035.1 Candidatus Scalindua sp.
AAATCCTTCAGGTTTTCATGGCTGTCCGCGTGTGATTGCTCAATGATCTTTGCCAGTGTTTTTGACTGTTTGTGGTCAAATCCAGCATCTTCAAGTTCATTAATATTGTTCAACTCCTTGGTTATAGACATGGGAGAAAAGTAACATATTGCCAAATTGTAGTCAATATTAAATTATTTGTCTGTCAGTTTACAGTCGGGCCTGAGACAGGCATCTCTTTCATAATGTCATCAACAGTACCTTTTCTGACTTCTCCTCGGCTATATTCTCCTTTCGCTTCTTTTATATTTTTTGCAATCGTTTCTCTTCCTTTTCGGTTAATCTGTTTCTTATCTATATCTATTAGATCCATCTGCTGATAGTCAGGAAAAGATTCTATTATGTCCAAGGCTTCTTGAAATGAAACCGCCTGCTGAGTTTGCATAATTAATACCTCCTATAATATTGCAATAAATTTAGTCTTCAAAATATAACGTATCATACCGTCTACTTACGACTATTCAGTTTTTTATACAATGATACTTCTCTCTTCGCCTGAAAGTGCATTCCTTTTTCCCGGTATACAACCCCCAGGTTGTAGTGAACACTTGGTAAGCCCGGGTTTGATTCAATAACTTTTTTGTATTCAAGTATAGCGTCATCGTACATTCGTTTTTTGCTGTAGACTATGCCGAGGTTGTAGTGGGCAGATTCGTCGTCTGGGTTTAGTTCTATGGCCCTCTTGAACGATCTAATTGCGTTGTCGTACATCTTCTTTTTGTTATAAGCAACTCCGATATTGAAGTGTGCTTCGGAGTACTCAGGATTGATCCTGATTGCTTTTTTATATTGAACAATTGCCTGAGTGAACATTATTTTTTTCGCGTAAGTAGCGCCGAGATTATTATATGCCTCAGCATATTCAGGGTTGTTTTCTATCGCCATTTTGTACTGTTCACTGGCTTCATTCAGCATGTCCTTGCTGTCATACGCGACTCCACGATTATTATACGCCTCTGCATAGTCAGGATTCAGATCCAGCGCTGCTTTGTAAAATGCTATTGCTTTGTCGGTATTGCCCTGTTTGGAATATACTACTCCAAGGTTATTGTATGCCTCATCATAATCGGACTTGTGTTTAGTTGCTTTATTGTAATAGATAATCGCATCATCCAATTCTCCATTGTCATCACATAAAACTCCAAGGTTTTTATATGCTTCAGCGTATGATGGATTTATTTCTAACGCTTTTTTATGTGCGTTGACAGCTTCACCATGATTTCCTCTCACTCTACTTACTATACCTAAAGCGTTCCAGACTTCAGCATAGTTGGGATTAATTTTAATGGCTTTTTTATAAGCGGTGTGTGCTTCATTATATTTTTTATCTGACCGGTAAGCATTGCCCAGGTGGTAATAGCACAGTGAATGATCTGGGGCCAGTGTTAAAACCTTATTAAACAGTGAAATGGCTTTTTCGTGTTTTCCAATGCTATTATATGAATTGCCCAATTCATGTAAGGCTTCTACATGCTTGTTACTAATCTTCAGTGCATTCTTGAAAGTTGAGATAGCGTCTTCATAAAGTCTCTTTTGGAAATATGCGAGCCCCAGGTTGTAATAAATTTCTGCACCATCTTTTTTTGTATCTAATGCTTCTTTGTATTCCGTAATCGCATCATCGTATCTCTCTTCTTTATAATAAAGAAGGCCCATATAGTGGTGTGCATCATGGTTTTTAGAGTCAATTTTCAAGATTGCCTTAAAATTAGAAGCGGCGTCCTTATTGCTTCCATTTTTCATATAAATAACACCCAGGTTGTAAAGGGAAGGGACATGTTGATGGTCAGCCTTAAGGGCACTCAAAAATTCCATTTTAGCGTCCGTAGTCATCTCTTTTTCTTCGTAACAACACCCCATATAATAGTGTGCATTTACATTGGCGGAATTGGCGCTTATGACCTTTTTGAACTCGGTAATTGCTTTATCAAATAATCCTTTTTTTCTATAAAGAACGCCAAGGTGAAAAGTTGCATCGATATGTCTGGTATTAAGTTCAATTACTTTATTGTAGCTATTAATTGCTTCATCTATCTCCTCATTTTGATCATATGATAAACCAAGGTTATAGTGAATGGCTTCATCGTTGGGGCCATATGCTAAGGCTTTCTTGAATACAGAAATAGCAGAAGGAAAAATCTTTTTCTTGTTGTAAGCAAGCCCAAGGCAATAATAGGGCGTGTGATCTTTAGGATTGCTATTTACAATTATACTTAATGTTGAGATGGCGTCATCATACCTCCCGACCTTGTAATACGCAATTCCGAGATTATAGTTGGTATCGACATTGTGTTTGTCCAGTTCTATTACGGTCTCCCATTGTTGTATCGCCTCATCAATCCTGTCATTGTAATATGAGATAAGACCAATCTCATAATACCCTTCCAGTGCAGTAGGGATTCCTGCTTTTGTCAGCCGTTCTATCTTTGCTTTCAGTTTATTGATTTTGATTTTAGTTCTTTGAGATATAGCCGGGTGTTTCTTGTCCAACTGTAGGAGAGAGGGGACGTTTGCGCCTTTACGTTCCATCTTCAGCATCTCTTCGAGGTCTCTTTTCTGCTCCTTCAAAAGATTCCTCCCCTCTTCATACATATGGTTCACAATGTTTAATTGTGCCTTCAGATCGTCTATCTGCTCTCCTTTTTGTTTTAATTTTACTTCAAGGGTTTCCCTTTGATAGAAATACCATGAAAAAATTTCCTTTATAAAATTAATAGATTTGAGGACGAAGTTCTCTTTCGTTAATTGAGGAGATTTTCTGTATTTCTCAGAGGGAAAACTTTCCATCTATATTTTCCCCTTTATTGCCGCTTGAGCGGCTGATAGACGTGCGATTGGTACCCTGAAAGGAGAGCAGCTTACGTAGTCCATACCGTTTTTGTGGCAAAATTGTATTGAAGAAGGTTCTCCTCCATGTTCACCACAAATTCCTATCTTAAGCCCAGGTCTTGCTTGCCGTCCTTTTTTGATACCGGTTGTAACTAACTGTCCTACTCCATCCTGGTCGAGAACTTGAAAAGGGTCTTTTTCCAATATTCCGCGTTCTGCGTACTGCGGTACAAAAGAGCCTACATCGTCACGACTATATCCAAATGTCATTTGGGTTAAATCATTAGTGCCGAATGAGAAAAATTCAGCATATTTAGCTATGCGATCAGCGGTCAAAGCCGCTCTTGGTATTTCAATCATTGTGCCGATTTTGTAATTTATCTTTACACCCTTTTTTGCTAACACTTCATTCGCTACAATTTTTACGTCATTTTTAATGATACGCATCTCTTCATCTGTACCTACAAGAGGAATCATTATCTCCGGTATCACTTTGATACCACTCTTTTTTACCGCACATACCGCCTCAATTATTGCTCTTACCTGCATTTGATAAATATCCGGGTAGATAATGCCCAGACGACATCCTCTTAGTCCCAACATTGGGTTAGTTTCATGGAGACTGTCAACCCTGTCTTTTACCTCTTTTGGGATCATCCCCATTTTCTTTGCAAGTACAATTTGTAAATGCCTCTCTTTGGGCAGGAATTCATGTAATGGAGGGTCGAGAAGCCTGATAGTAACTGGGAAACCATTCATGGCCTTAAAGATCTTTGTGAAATCACCTCTTTGCATTGGTAATAACTTATTCAGCGCACCTTTATATAACTTTTGTGATGCTTTAAGTTTTACTTTTATATGCTTTATTCTGTTATTTAATATAGCGAGTTTCCTTTTTGGAGTTTTATTAAGTTCTGCCTCAGCTTCATTCAGATCCACCTGTAGATTTGTTGTATTACCCGCAGTAAGTATCATTTGCCTGACGTAATCAATACGATGTTCACCAAAAAACATATGTTCTGTGCGGCACAGTCCAATACCTTCGGCACCAAAGTCTCTGGCTCTCTTGGCATCTTCGGGTGTGTCTGCGTTTGTCCTGATCCTAAGTCTGCGAATTTCATCTGCCCATTTCATAAGTTCAGCAAAATCTCCACTGAGTTTTGGTTCCACTGTGGGGACTTTACCCAGTATTACTTCACCCCGTGTTCCGTCCAGAGAAATGTAGTCACCTTTTTTAATAGTTTTTCCACTAACAGTAAATTCTTCTTTTTCGTAGTCTACCTGAATGCTACCGCATCCTGCAACGCAACATGTTCCCATTCCTCTGGCAACTACGGCAGCATGTGAGGTCATGCCGCCCTTGGTTGTAAGTATCCCCTCCGCGATATTCATGCCTCCAATATCTTCCGGTGAAGTCTCTATTCGCACAAGTATTACCTTCTCATGCTTTGCAGCTAACGCCTCTGCTTCGTCGGCGTGAAATGTTACTTTGCCAGAAGCCGCTCCCGGTGAAGCAGGCAACCCGGATGCAATTACGTCTCTTTTCGCCTTCGGATCAAATGTTGGGTGTAGTAGCTGGTCCAATTGGTTAGGGTCTATTCTGTTGATAGCAGTTTTCTTGTCGATGAGCTTCTCTTTTACCATATCTACTGCTATCTTTACAGCGGCTTGTGTAGTCCGTTTACCATTTCGAGTCTGGAGCATAAATAACTTTCCTTCTTGTATCGTAAACTCCATGTCCTGTAGGTCTTTGTAGTGTTTTTCCAACTTATTTTTTATGTTTACTAATTTTCTATATGCTACGGGCAACTCTTTTTCCAAATCGCTTATCGGTTCCGGAGTTCGTATACCTGCGACAACATCCTCGCCCTGTGCATTCAGAAGGAACTCACCATAGAATTTGTTCTCACCATTTGATGGGTTTCTGGTAAAGCACACACCTGTAGCGGAGTTGTTACCTGTATTGCCATATACCATGGCCTGAATGTTTACGGCTGTTCCCAATAAACCACTGATATCGTATATTTTTCTATATTTCACCGCTCTTGGATTGTTCCAGGAATCAAAAACGGCCACAATTGCTTTACGCAATTGTTCTTTAGGGTTTAGTGGGAAATTGGTGCCAGTTCTCTTTTTATAAACAGCAATGAAATCCTCACAGATATTTTTTAATTGATCCGCGCTAAGATCTGTGTCGTTTTCTACATTTGCCTTTTTTTTGTGTCGGTCAAGTATCTCTTCAAAGTCATGATGTTTCATGCCCATTACAACATTGCCAAACATATTTATGAATCGTCTGTATGCGTCCCATGGAAATCTCTCATTCTTGGTTTTATGGATAAGCCCCTGTACCGAATCAGGGTTCAGCCCCAGGTTCAGTACCGTGTCCATCATCCCCGGCATAGAAGCAGCGGCGCCGCTTCTTACTGACACCAACAATGGGTTCCTTGCGTTGCCTAATTTGGCGCCCATTTCAAGTTCAAGGCGGGAGAGGTTTTTATCAATTTCACGTTGGAGTCCAGTGGGGAACTTTTTCTTATTGTTACTATATTCATCGCATGCCTGAGTTGTTATGGTAAATCCGGAAGGTACAGGGAATCCCATATTCGCCATCTCCGCCAGGTTAGCACCTTTGCCGCCGAGAAGGTCTTTCATTTTGGCATTGCCATCAGCACTATTGTTACCGAAAAAATATATGTACTTTCTTTTCATAGTTTTCACCTTTTTTCAAGTTTAGGGCAATACCGGTAATCTAACGATATTGCTTTAGTAACCTTGCTTTGGCAAAATTACCATTTTAGAATGAATAGCCTTTTTATACAGATGTAGCGCAACACCGTCTTTTCAACCACAAAATTTTGGTTTATTGGCCGGTAGGAACGAAAATTTGATACTATCAAACATGTTTATGTCTAGCAAGTAAAATTATTACTCTTATTGGTTTGACATAATAACACGGTTTTGGTAGCATTTTTTCTATTTTTTAATATGTTGAATATGAGATAAAGTGTAGTATAAATGTATTTTATATAGAAAATTTGCGGTAGATACTGTAAATGCACACATAATTTATTTATGCTGAAGAATCGAAAGAACCAGTAAATGGAAGGGAGTTAGTTGTGGCAAAGATTAAAACCGCTCTAATAAGTGTTTCCGACAAGACGGGAATAATAGATCTTGCTAAAGGTCTGGCCGGCCTTGGTGTTAAGATTTTGTCAACCGGTGGTACCGCTAAATCGATCAGGGAAAGTGGTATAGAAGTTACAGATGTATCTGAATATACTGGTTTTCCTGAAATAATGGATGGCAGGGTAAAGACGCTCCATCCAAAGATACATGGTGGTTTGCTTGCTGTAAGGGATAACGAGGGTCATATGAAACAGATAGCAGATTTAGGGATTGGCACAATAGATCTAGTTGTTGTTAATCTGTATCCGTTTGAGAAGACTATCAGCAAGGAAAATGTATCTCAAGAAGAGGCTATTGAAAACATTGATATTGGTGGGCCGTCCATGATCAGGTCAGCTGCTAAAAATTTCAAACATGTTGCAATAGTAGTAAATCCTGATAGTTATGTTGCGCTATTGGCAGAATTGAACAAACTGGACGGTGATCTCTCATACGAAACGCGTTATGAGTTGGTTACTGAGGCGTTTAAACATACCAGCCAGTACGATAAGGTCATCTATGATTATTTTAACAGGGACAATAAGGAGGCTTATCCGGGGTTGTTAAGCATTGAAATGCATAAAAAGCAGGATCTGAGATATGGAGAAAATCCCCATCAGACAGCAGCATTTTATACCTATAAGAATTTTAATGTTCCATGCATTTCAAATGCGGAACAGTTACATGGTAAGGCTTTGTCTTTTAATAACATATTAGATACCGATGTTGCCATTGAAATTGTTAAGGAGTTTGATGTGCCGTCCGCCGTCTTAATCAAGCATGCTAATCCATGTGGTGTTGCATGTGCAGAAAACCTTAAAGATGCTTTTACGAAAGCATATAGTACCGATACCGTTTCGGCTTTTGGATGTATACTGAGTTTAAACAGGACAGTTGATGTGGCGACCGCTGAGGCCATTACAGAACCAGGTCATTTTGTTGAGGCGATTGCTGCGCCGGGATTCGACGATAAGGCAATCGAGATTTTGACTACAAAGCGAGGTTGGGGAAAGGATCTTAGATTGTTGAAATTAAACTCATTGGGAGATTCTTCGTCCAAAGAAGGTATTAATGATTTCAGAGGTGTTGTTGGTGGTTTATTGGTTCAGGATAAAGATATGAATTCAGGTGACAAAGATAAACTGGAAGTCGTCACAAAAAAATCTCCGTCAGAAGATGAGATAGAGGAGTTGCTATTTGCATGGAAAGTCTGCAAGCACGCGAAATCAAATGCAATAATTTTTACAAAAAATAAGATGGTTATCGGTGTAGGAGCGGGCCAGATGAGCCGAGTTGACTCCACAAACATCGCAATCAGCAAATCAGATGGCAGGGCTTCCGGAACTGTTATGGCCTCTGACGCCTTTTTCCCTTTCAGAGATTGTATAGACATTGCGGCTAAGGTAGGAATTACCGCCATAATACAGCCTGGGGGTTCTAAAAAGGATCAGGAATCTATAGATGCAGCAGATGAACATGGAATCGCTATGGTATTTACAGGCGAAAGGCATTTTAAACACTAAATCTGGACACGAATTATACAAAACAATATTATTTTAGGAAGGAGTATTAAAGTTTATGATACCAAAAAATAACACGCTTAATGGTTTACTGGTAATTGCAATTTTGATTATGTTCTTCGCGGTAGGGTGTACAACAACTACGGTGAAAGAGACATCATCTCTCTCTGCAACAATACCGGAAACAGGTCTAACAGAAATTACCGACACAAATCAGATTCCAGGATTTAGAGATGATTATGGCAGGATAGAATTGCTTTACGCAGTAGACAATAGCAGGGAATATTTTAAAAAAGTTGAGTCATATCCTGATACCTTTAAATCAATAGGTTTTACTCCTGAAAAGCAGATAGAGACCTTAAACCTTTTCAGGGATGGATACGTTAGTAGCAAGAGCCCGCAGGAGCTGACAGAATTTATTGCTAAAAACTTCAGAGTGTTTCAGGCTAACGGGGCCGCAGTCCAGTTTGCAGGTTATGGATTTGCTGTTTTCGGTGACGATGTGAAAAGAAAATGGGATCATACAGTTTACAAAAGTTCAATAGGTTTTCCTGCTACACAGATGCGGAGCATTGCTACCGGTGAAGGATTTTATCCTCCAGGAGGGCTCGCATTTGCCGTCATAGAAACAGGAGAACAGAAAGGGAAATCATTCTTTGCTTTGGGCCATGATACCAAGAGTTCTATCAAGACGGCTGCCAGGGCAGATATCTTCTTCGGAATAGGCAAAGAGGCCCTTCGCAAGGCGGAGAATTTTAATACCTCTGGTAAGCTTTATTACCTTCTAAAGCGTTAAGTTATAAATTAACCGCACTCGTTCCCACATATTATGTGGGAACGAGTATTATGGTATTTTGTTGTATATTACGTTCTTACAAGCTCTTAATTAAATGTTTTTCTATTTTTATCGATAAATATGATACAATAATTTCATGCAGAGTTGGGCTTATAGAAAACGGATTTCGTTTTTAACTTGTTCGGTATAAGTTTGGGTATGTACAATCGATATAGCATCTTACATAATTTTATGCATGGCATCGGAACCCTAATGAATATTTTTCCTGATCCAAAAAAAAGTTATCCTTATAGTTCTTATAATTCCTTTCATACTGATCTCATATCTTTAAGGAAGGATTGGGAGTCTATAGGAAAAGACTTTTCTAATGTTTGTAAGTCTTTGGAAGGGGAACAGGAGATATTTAAGGCAATGAGTAAAGGTCAAGAATTAATACATAAAAGTTTTGTAAGTTAATATGAAAGCGTATGACAAATCACGAAAGTGACAAAAAGCGGCCACCATCAAAACCGCCAGAAAAAAAATTCTCCTGAACAGCCACAGTCCCTACCTCAGCAAACTAAAACAGTGTCAGCGGCTTCATTTACAGGGCCAATACCACCACCTAATATTCTTTCCGCATACAATGAAATAGAACCGGGATTGGCAAATCGTATCGTGTCCATGGCGGAAGAAGAAGCTATTCACAGAAGGGGCATAGAGAAAAAAGTGTTAAATGCTCAAAATCTTAAACGTTTAGTGTTGAACATATTTTTTGTTTAGAACATTTGTTTCTTTGACATTCGGATTTGTTTCGAATTTTGTGCTTCGGATTTCTGATTTTCCAGCTTGTCTGGGTTAGGTTATTGCATTTATTAGATTCTGAAAAAAATGCAGATGCCGCATTAGAACAGGTATTAATCGGTACAGGATAGACGCGCTCTTTTCGGGCAGAAAAAATAATAAATTACTTGACTCTATACTTTGGTATAGGGTGTATTATCCTTGTTAAAAACTTGGAGCGAACCCTACCGCACACGCACACGCACACGCACACGCACACGCACACGCACACGCGCACGCGCGCACACGCATATATATGGAGGGTTAGTGTGTATAACCAGTTATGCAATATGCTATATAAGATAAAATATTTATGATAAATTAGCCTTCGGCACAAATATGCAGGTAGGAGCCAACTCCTGTTGGCGAGCGTGGTTGCATACCGTGGTGGGTGATATTCGCTCGCCGTCGGGAGACGGCTCCTACCAAGCTTAGAATTTCCTATGCATTGAAGTAATTTTTCCTAAGCTCGTCTCAGGAAAAACAAGATTCTTGCTTTTGATTATCATGAAAAAACTTTCTATAGGCGAATTAGCAAAGTATACGGAAATTCAAGTCGGAACTATCCGTTATTATGAAAAACGTGGTTTGATCTCGAAACCGTGTAGACTGGAATCCGGGTACAGGAGATTCTCTCTAAAACATATTGGAGAGATAGAGTTTATAAAGCAGGCAAAAGACTTAGGTTTTTCCCTGAAGGAAATTTCAGAACTTCGTACTCTCGTGCAGGATAAAGATGTTAAAAGTAGAATCCACGAATTTATAGCCGCCAAGTTAAAATATAGTGAAGACATTATCAGTGATCTTAAAAGAAAAAAAAGGTCTTTACAAAACATTCTTAAGAGATGTTCAGGTGGGGAATGTGTATACACGTGCTGCCTCTTCGAACCTCTTGGAGCCTCCTGGGTGGTAAACACAATTCCCGGTTTGTGTAACCGACCAAAGAATGAAACATAAGCAGTTAAAAATAAAGCTCTTACAACAGTACGTGTGGAAAACTGATATAAAAAAGTTCTCCCATTAGGTGTTAAATTTATGTATGGTCTTTCAATGGTTGGTAGGAGCCGTCTCCCGACGGCGAGCGTAAGCGTTCAAATGCAATAATTCGGTCGCCAACAGGAGTTGGCTCCTACCTGAGTATTTATGCCGAAGGCTTAATTTTCTGATTGTAATTTTCTAAAATATTTTGCTTGTCTACATAATAAACTCTACGTCTCTGAATCCCAATCTCGGTCATACGGAGACATTATTGCGTGTTACGTTATTTCCCGTTCATCTGGATTTCCGCTATAAAGAATGCGGGAATGACAGTTTTCGGACAAAAATGGAACACGCGCAAAAACCGAAACGGATGCTACTGAAAGGTATTTATAGTTTAATGAATAAAAATTTTAATGTTGTCTGATCCGAAACGAGTTGTGAATGACAGATCAGATGTCACTTTCGTGAAACCTGCCATCGACACCGATCTTGGATATGGAATCTAATGTTACTATGTTCAAAAATCTGAATATTACTACAAAAGTTGTAATTGCTATTTTTCTGGTAGTGGTAGTCTCTACATTTGTTAACACCTACATAATAGTCAAAGTCGCGGAAAGATATTTAGAGGTTACGCGTATAACATCATTAGAAAATATTGCCGATTTTAAAGTAGACAAGATTGAGACATTTTTTCATGAGAGAAGGGGCGATATTGCAGTAGCTCAAGGCTATTTCAATATCAAAACCAATCTTCCTATAGTAACTCAGTTTGCACGTGACAGGAAAAATCCTGCTTACATTACAGCCAAGAAGGCTCTGGACAGCCAGCTAAAGATATTCCAGAGAGTTTACGGGTATATAGATGTTATGCTGGTGAACCCTGAAGGGTTAATCGTATATGTGTCCGAAGATACACATCTTAATATAGATATGGGTCTACACATCTCTGATGTAAATGTAAGGGCTCTTGAAGAAGGTGAAAAAGGGATTTGGTTTTCCGAAATCTATAAATCTGAAATTCAGAAAAATAAGTATAAGATGCTTATTACCGCACCAGTAAAAGATTTTGATGGAAGATTCATTGGGTTGATTGTCATACAAGTTGACGCGAACACTCTTTACGAATTTATACTGGAGACAACAGGATTAGGGGAGACAGGGGAAGCGCTGATTGGAAAGGATATGGGAGACGCCGCCTTATTCTTGAATACTCTCCGTCACGATAAAGAATCGGTATTGAATAAAAAAGTGCTTTACAGCGAGAAAGAGGCGTTCCCAATGCGTGAGGCGGTTCAGGGACGGAATGGATCCGGGTTGTCAATCGATTACCGTGGCAGAGAGGTAGTTGCTGCCTGGCGCTATCTTCCATCAGTAGACTGTGGGTTAGTGGTAAAGATAGATACGGATGAGGCGTTCTTGCTTATATATAAATTGAGAAAATATGCCTTTCTTTGCACCTTCTGCATCATTTTCATAGCAATGTTTACGGGATATCTGTTTTTCAGAACCGTTACCACTTCTCTGAAGAAACTTATAAAAACAGCACGCAGGATAGCAGCGGGGGAGTTTGATTTGCGAACCGACATACAGTCACAGGACGAAGTTGGTTTGCTGGCGGGGAGCTTTAACATGATGACCGATAGTCTGCAGAAAGAGATAGAAAAGAAAAGAGTGAGTGAAGAGTGTTTCCGGGAGTTAGTTGAAAATATCAATGAGGTATTCTGGATATGCGACCCTGAACTTACCAGAATGATCTACATTAGTCGGCAATACGAGAGCATGTGGGGTCGTACATGCGAAAGTCTCTATAACGATCCGATGTCGTTTATGGAGGGTATCCATCCTGATGATCGTGAACTGGTCAGGAACGCTGTTTCGAAATGGTGCGAAGAGCCTTACAACATTCAGTATCGGATCCTTCATTCTGATGGGACAATCTTTTGGGTATGGGCCCGCGCCTTTCAGGTCAAGGATGAGTCAGGGCAGACAAAGTACATGGCCGGGATCGCGGAGGATATCACCAGGCGGAAGAAGCTGGAAGATAAATTAAAGGGGAAAATAAGAGAACTTCAAGTTGCACGGGAGAGCATTGTTCGCGCGGAAAGATTAGCCACTGTCGGCCGCTTCGCAGGCACTATAGCTCATGATGTCAGGCATCCTCTGACGATAATCAGAAACTCATCCTATTTCCTCAATATGACGCTGAAGGATGCGGATGAAAAGACGAGGAAACATCTCAAGCTTATCGATCGAGAGGTCTCATTCGCAAATAGTATCATCACACAACTCCTGACGTTTTCACGAGCAAAAGAACCGGAATGTATAAAAACCAATATCAACGATTTCATTAGTGATTATATGAGTGAGTATTTACTTCCGGATGGTATAAAGGTGGTCACTGAATTTGACAACAAATGCCACGAGATAATGGTTGACCGTACACAGTTTAAACAGTTATTTGATAATTTAACGGTTAATGCGATAGATGCGATGTCGGAAGGGGGCAGGCTGACGATTACAACCCGTTATTTGTCATCAGTCAATAGTCATTTGGAAAAAGAAAAACCAATGACTGATGACCAGGAACCAATGACAAAATGTGATTTCGTCGAAATCACCTTTGAAGATACCGGAAGCGGTATAAAAAAAGAAGATTTGAAGAAAATATTAGAACCGCTCTTTACGACAAAACAACAGGGTACAGGATTAGGTCTGTCAATAGTTAAGAATATTGTTGAGGTACATGGAGGGAAGATATCGGTGGAGAGTGAAGAGGGGAAGGGGAGTAAGTTTACTATTGTGTTTCCTGGAAGTCGATAAAGAGGTGAGAAGCAAGAAATACTTACCTTTACAGTATATGGGAGCATTGTTATGATTCAGCCATATAAGAATCATAAAGCATATCTGGTCTCTTACTATAGCCAATTATAAACTCTGATTGATTATGAAGATAAAGACAAAATTTCTCGGCATTATGGGTATTTTTATTGTTATGATTATTATCACAGCAATATTCTTCTTGTATAGCTATTACAGGCATAGCATGGAGAATGTAACTGGCATGTTAAGCTATCAAGAGGAACTGGAGAGTGTCTCCCAATTGGAACTGTTTCTTTATAAGGCTCTCATGCCTGCAAACGATTACCTTATCTACGGGAATAAAGAGGAGAGAGAAGAATTTAAAAATATTGATGTGAAGGTACATCAGTTGTTTCAGGAGTTGGAAGAACACGATCGTATCACACAATTAAGGTTTGAAGAACAGAAACTCCTCTCACACGTGCAGAATCATTACGTTACGATAAAGGACATATCTGAAAAGCTTCTTAATCTGACTGATCCTGTAGGGGATGCAGAGGGAGGGCGTCTTATGGAGGAGATGGACTCAGTAGCTGATCATATACTTGAAGACATGAAGATGTTCCACAGGGTTGTCAGGCTTGAGGTACTTGGAATGATTGGGACTATGGATGCACGCTTCTATAAGAATATGATTATGATATTGATTATATTTCCTGTTACAATCACATTCTTATTTATCTATGAGATATTTCTCTCAAAAAACATCTTTACACCCATTACGCATTTAACGAAAAATATGAATGATATGATAGAGACCGAAATGACAACTACAAACTCTGCTCCAGAAAATGAAATACGCTTGTTGACGTCTACCTTTAACAAGATGTGTAGTTTATTAAAAAAATCACAGGAAGAGCTTATCGGGAGAGAAAAACTTGCTGTTATCGGTCGTTTAACAGGTTCCATTGCCCACGACATCAGGCACCCGCTAACAACTATTAAAAACTCATCCTATTTTCTCAATATGACACTGAAGGACGCGGATGAGAAAACGAGGAAACATCTCAAGTTTATCGATGCTGAACTTGCTCATGCTGAGGAAATAATTACGAGTTTCACGAAATTGGCGAAACATGAAAAATCTGATTTTTGCAGGACGGATATCAATAACGTTATTAAGGAATCACTGCAAGCCTGTCATTTGCCAGAATATATAACACTCACATTTGAACTTGATGAAAAATGTCCTGAAATAATGGCAGACAGTATTCAGATGAAGCGGGTGTTTGTCAATCTGGCATCAAACGCGAAACATGCCATGCCGGAAGGGGGGACGCTTACCGTAAAGACGCGGATAGTAAAGAGTTCGGAGTTGGGAGTAAAGGAGGAAAAATGCCTGAACTCCGGACTCAAAGGGAATTTCGTAGAAATCTCCTTTGAAGATACCGGCAGTGGTATAAAAAAAGAGGAATTGGACAAAATATTTGAGATATTTGTCACAACAAGAGAAAATGGAATAGGATTAGGTCTGTCAATAGTTAAGAATATTGTTGAGGTACATGGAGGGAAGATATCGGTGGAGAGTGAAGAGGGGAAGGGGAGTGTGTTCAGGATTGTGTTTCCTTTGGATTTATGATTTGCGATTGTCGATTTAATAAATAATGAACAACAAACTATCAGTATTGATTGTGGATGATGATCCTAATATAGGTGATACCCTTGTAGATATTATTGATGCAAGTGGTTATGAAGCGGATTTTGTCACAAGTGGTAAAGACGCCTTAAGTTTAATTACGGAAAAGAATTACGATGCAATACTCATGGACATCAGGATGCCAGGTATGAATGGTGTGGAGACTCTCAAATGTATAAAACAGTACTCTCCGATGACCTCAATTGTCATGATAACCGCTTTCGCGGAAGACAAACTTGTCGAACAGGCAAGAATTGAGGGAGCGTTGCAGGTGCTGCCAAAACCTCTTGACCTGAAAAAGATTATTCATTTTTTAGGAAAAATGTGTCGTCTGAAAACCCTGCTTGTCGTAGATGATGACGTAAAGTTCTGCGACTCTCTTCGAAAAACCCTTCAAGATCATAATTATAGAGTTATTGTGGCCAATAATGTACACGATGCTCTTGAGACATACCATAAGGGAAAAACGGAATGTATCCTGGTCGATGTGAAGCTTGATGGGGATAACGGGACTGGTGTGGTAAACACGATCAGGGCTAAAGATTGCGAGAGCGTCATTATCCTGATGACAGGCATTTGTGAGCAATTTCAACCATTAATCGATGAAGCCCTGAAGGAAAAGGTAGAGTATTTTATTGAAAAGCCCTTTAATTTCGATAAAATCATCGAACTGATTGAGGAAGTCATTCGTAAAAGGTTACAGGCAGTATTGAGGTGAAAAAAAATTCACCACCGAAAGACACGGAATACCACAGAAACGGACTGATTAAATAATAGACAATGGATAAACCAAAACTCCTTGTTATAGACGATGATAGAAACCTCTGTGAGAGCTTGACGGATATCCTTGAAGCAAAAGGTTATCTGACGGATTCGGCCCATACCGCTGAAGATGGTATAAAGAAGACACAGGGAGGTTTTTATAACGTCATTCTGCAGGATATGAAACTTCCCGACGCGAACGGAATAGACACCCTGGAGAAGATTAAGGATATTTCTCCGGATACGGAGGTAATAATCTTTACCGCCTTTGCTGAGACAGGGAGTGTGATAAAGGCTATGGAGAGAAAAGCCTTTTCATATATCGTTAAACCCTATGAAATAGCGAATCTATTAGATACGGTTAACAAGGCTTACGAAAAACAGGAGTTACTGCTTGAAAACCGCGCTCTATTTCAGAAGATATCTGATTCCAAGAAAGATTGGGAGAACACCTTTGACGCAATCCAGGACATGATCAGCATACAGGACATGGAGTTCAATATCGTTAAATGCAACAAGGCAGTTGCAGACACCTTTCATGTCAAACCCGGGGATCTCATAGGGAGAAAATGTTACGAGCTATTTCATTGTGACAAGAAACCATACGATAAATGCATTTTGCGCAGGTGTGAAGAGACACGGAAACAGGAAACTGAAGAGATAGATTTTTTGCCTTTGAACGGAACAATTGAGATCACATGTTTTCCAAGATTTGACGAAAGAGGCAATATGACTGGCATTGTGCATGTAGGAAAGGATATCACGAGTAAAAAAAAGAGTGAGAAAGAGGAGGAAATACTCAGAGAGATATCAGCGAAATTAAGCGTAACACTGGATCCTGAGGAAATCTGCGAAATAATCTCTGACTGTATCGGACATATAATTCCCCATAACCATTTAATCCTTACTTCGGTGGATTCCGATACGCAAACCATGATTGTGCTTGCGGTCAGAGATAAAGAAAAGAATCTGAATATTAAAGCAGGCACGCAACTATCGCACAAAGACATGCCAACATTGTACTCCGCCTGCAAAAGTAAAGAGGTAGTCTATACATCTTTTGAGGAGATGAGAGGGAAGAATGTTGCATTTGACAATGATATTTTGGAACGTGAAGGGATTAAGAGGATTGTGATTGTGCCACTGGTCGTTGGCGGCGATGTAATCGGTTTGTTTGTACTTGCATGTAGAAATGTTGACACCTCTTTTTTCCGTGAAGACGCCAGGCCGGTTTTGCAGAAGATAGCCGATATTCTGGTTGGCCCGATATCAAATGCTTTATTACTTGAAAGGATAAGTACGTCCGAGAAGAAGTACCGTGAACTGTTCGAGACCAGTACTGACGGAATTTCTTTTACAGACCTTGAAGGAAATATCCTTGATTGTAATAAAGGGTATATAGATATGCTGGGTTATTCCCTGGAAGAGATAAAGACAAAGAGGTATCAGGATATCACTCCTGCAAAGTGGCATGATATGGAGGAGACGATAGTCAGAGAGCAATTACTGAAAAGAGGTTTTAGTGATTTGTATGAAAAGGAATATATCAGGAAAGACGGAATCGTATTCCCTGTTACGTTAAGGAGTTGGTTTCAAAAGGATGAAAAAGGCAACGTAAAAGGGAAGTGGGGTATTGCAAGGGATATTACCCGGCTGAAATCTGATGAGGCCAGGATTCTCAGGCAACGCAATCTCCTCAATGCAATCAACACGGTGTTCAAAGAAGCGTTAACGTGTGAAACAGAAGAAGAGGTTGGCTCTGCATTTCTGGCTGCGGCAGAGGAGTTGACGGGCAGCATGTTTGGTTATGTCGGTGAAGTGAACCCTGAAACAGGTCTCTTCGATACCATTGCCTTAAGCAATCCTGGCTGGGATGCCTGCACAATTCCTGAAACGAATGCGGTAAAAATGATTAGTAATATGGAAATCCGTGGGATTGATAGAACAGCGCTCAGTGAGGAAAAGTCACGAATAGTCAATGACCCTGCATCTCACCCCGACAGAGTAGGGGCGCCGGAAGGTCATCCGCCGTTAACGTCCTTCCTGGGCGTTCTATTAAAACATGGAGGTAAGATATTTGGCATGATAGGCCTGGCAAACAAAGAATCGGGCTATGAGCTGGCAGATCAGGAAGCGGTGGAAGCCTTATCTGTAGCATTCGTGGAAGCATTGATGCGTAAGCGAGCAGATTCAGCGCTGAAGAGAAGTGAAAAACGCTATGCGTCAGTCTCCGGTATGACATCTGATTATGTTTATCACATAAACGTCAATTCCGGGAAGCAGATGACGGTTGATTCGATTACAGAAGGTTTCACAAAGTCAACAGGCTATACCGTAGATAATATACGGAACCCGGAAATGTGGAGAGAGATAGTCCCTCCTGATGATATTTCCATTCTCATGGATACTTTCCGGAAAATTATAATGGGAGATTCAGGTGATTTCGAGTGTCGTATTATTACAAAAAAGGGCGAAAAGCAGTGGTTGCATGTTTACGGGCAGCCCGAGTGGGATGACAAACAGCAGATTGTTACCGGCATAATTGGCGCAGTATCCAATATTACTGAGCACAAGCGTTTCGAAAAGAGGATATTAGAGGAATCAGAGATTAATGAAATCCTGCTCAGTGTTTCAAATATAATATCAACAATGAAAAACCGGCAGGAATTGATAGAAAACACCTTAGAGACAGTCTATAAGAGTCTCAAAGGCGAATATTACTCCATAGCCTTATTGGATGAAGATACAAGGTCATTTAACACTATCGGCGCAAGGGGCACAGAGGATTCGGTTACTAATATACTCAGGACAATAAGGTTTCAAGGGCCGTATGTTCCTTTGATAGAAAGGATGATGGAATCTAAAAAGTCTTTTGCGGTTACTATTGACGAGACTGACGTAAAGACGAGGGAATTTATGAGAGAGATTCAGGCAAGGTCAATGTTGATAGTCCCGTTGGTTGCCGTTGGGATGGTAGCCGGATTTATGCTGTATTATTACGCATCAGACCGCCCGTCTTCAGGAGCATCCAGTGCTTTCAGTCGTAAGGAAGATGCGGTGATTAAGGGGGCGGCGAGACAGTTATCACTGGGTATTGAAAATGCAAGGCTTTATCAGGAATTGATGAATAAGACCGCTGTTCTTGAGAACAAGGTAGAGGTAATTTCAGTAACGCGGGATATTGACAGGATCATCCTTTCTACCCTTGAGCCTGTTCAGATATTTGAGACTTCTACTCGGCTTGTAAGTCGCATAATCCCCTGTGACAGGGTTACGATTGTAATGATTGATAAAGAGAGGGGCGGTTTTGTATATACGGCGGGATGGGGAGTTAAACTTGAGAAAGGGGATTTTGTGAGCTTTGAAGACACGAATACAACCGAGGTTGTGAGGACGGGAAGGACGATTGTTCGTTTGAATATTGCTGAGGAGAGTGGCCTCTTATCATTGGATAAGTCATTGCTGGAGCAGGGATTCCTGTCAGACATACGCTTGCCGTTGATAATAAAGGGCGAGGTCTTCGGATTGCTGAACATTGGAAGCTATAGAAGGGCTGGTTTTACTCCTGAACATATTTTTATTGCCACAGATATTGCCGCGCAGATCTCAGTTGCGATGAGTAATGCGAACCTTATAAACGAAGTAAAGGAGCTTTACTTTAACATGGTCAAGTCACTTTCTGCGGCGATTGACGCGAAGTCGGAGTGGACCAAGGGGCACTCCGACAGGGTGATGGATATTGCGATGTCAATCGGTAAGGAGATGGGTTTAGAGACGGACGACATGGAAGATCTGAGATTTTCGGCAATACTCCATGATATAGGCAAGATCGGGACATATGAACACATCCTGGACAAACCGGGAAACTTAACAGAAGATGAGCAGAGGATTATGCAACAGCATCCAGCCAAGGGAGCGGAGATATTAAAAAGTATCAGGCAATTTAAGAATATTGTGCCTGCGGTATTGCATCATCATGAACGGTTTGATGGGAAGGGGTATCCAGACGGGTTAAAAGGCAAAGAGGTTCCTTTGTTTGCGAGGATAATCCATGTCGCGGATTCATTTGATGCCATGGTCTCAGAGAGGCCGTACAGGAAGGGATTGAGAAGGGAATTGGCGATGGAAGAGATCAGGAAGTTTTCAGGCACACAATTTGATCCTGAAATCGGTGAGGTATTTTTAAAGATAATAGATTCTTACAGTTGATGATTATATCGCTTTCAATGTTATTGGCAGGAGTCGTCTCCTGACGGCGATCGTCAGGATTTTACGCTGTGAGTTCGATCGCCTGTCCTCCAAAAAAGCGCCAAACAGTCTCATACAAAAAACGGGGAATGCGCCCATTTTACATCGCACATGATAGTAACCTGCATTTCGCATCATTCACATCAACCGGTGGATAAATAAGATAATCCCATGTAAGTTACGCTATCTTTCCAGATGTCCAGACTATATGAGACTTGAACCTACATATTTTATGTGATAAAATCTAAGTTTTTGCTGCTTGTCTTGATGCATAGGAAATTCAAAGTCGGCGGGTAACCTGCCCGACTTCGCTATTCAGGCGGGGAAACCCGCTCTACAAAATATTATGTTTTTTTACTCGTAGGTCGGGTTTCCCCGCCGGTACCTATTCGGGCAGGTTACCCGACATTTTTTAACAGACATTATGAAGGCAAAGAATTTTGCCGAAGGCTTAACTTAATGCATAGGGAATTTTAATGTTTTGGTAGGAGCCGTCTCCTGACGGCGATCGTAAGCGTTCAAATGTAATAATTCGGTCGCCAACAGGAGTTGGCTCCTACCTGCGTATTTATGCCGAAGGCTTAACTTGCAGGCGGGGAAACCCGCCTTAACAAAAATATTTTGACCAATTATGGCAAAATATTCGAATATCGAAATCCGAAGCAAATACAAAACCCGAATGCTCAAAATCTTAAACGTTTAGTGTTGAACATATTTTTTGTTTAGAACATTTGTTTCTTTGACATTCGGATTTGTTTCGAATTTTGTGCTTCGGATTACTGATTTTCCAGCTTGTCTGGGTTAGGTTATTGCATTTATTAGATTCTGAAAAAAATCCAGAATGACAAATTATGAAAAGTACTAATTGGTGGAAATACTTACTTGCTGTGCTGGTTGTGGGTGCTTCCGGTGTTATATTTATGGGTTTCAGTACGTACAAAGACGCGCCGCCAAAGCCTGATTATATTTCGCCTTCAGGGGTCGAAATTGTTCAACGGGCTGCTGTTGAACGTGGACAGTTGGTCTTCCAGAAATATGCTTTGATGGAATACGGAAGTATGTTTGGTGATGGTGCTGCTCGCGGACCAGATTTTACTGCCGAAGCTCTCCACCGTGTTGCTGTTGAGATGAACGATTATTATGGCAAACAGATTGCAAATGGTAATTTGGAGACGTTGTCTCAAATAGAAAAAGATGGTATTTCTGTCAGAGTAAAGCGTGAACTTAAGGCAAATCACTATGACAGCGAGAGAAATGTTGTTGTTCTTACCGAGGGGCAGGCGTACGCAGCAGAACAGCTGGTTGAATACTATAGTTCAAAATTCAAGGGAAATCATAAGGAGGCTTTTAAGCCATCCGGCTATATTACAGATGATTCGGAACTCAAAGACCTTACGGCATTCTTCTTCTGGGGTGCGTGGGTTTGTGCAGTAGAAAGGCCCGGAGGAGAATCCAGTTATACCCATAACTGGCCTTTTGATGAATATGCCGGGAACACTCCAACTCCGTCAGTGATTTTATGGAGCGTTATCGGGATGCTGTTTTTGATTTTCGGTTTGGGTGCGGTTCTCTGTACTTACAGTTACTATTCCAAGAATTCTCAGCTACAGGTCAAAGAAAATCCTGTTAACAATAAAAGTATTGAAGCATCTGCTCCTACGGCAAGTCAACGGGCAACATACAAATTCTTTGTGGTAGCGGTGTCACTGTTTTTCATACAGTTAATTGCCGGCGTCTTGACAATTCATGATTTTGTCGGATTTACAACTTTTTTCGGCTACAATATTTCTGAATTTCTGCAGATAACGATTACGCGTAGCTGGCATGTACAGTCATCTATTTTGTGGATAGCAACATGCTGGATAGCCGGTTCTATTTTCATCCTCCCGGGTATTCACAGGCAGGAACCGAAGCGTCAGGTTCTCCTGATCAACATACTCTTCGGCTTACTGGTTTCAGTGGTTATCGGAATGCTTGTGGGTTGTTTTATGGGACCAAAGAACCTTCTTGGTGACAATTGGAGACTGTTTGGTAATCAGGGTTGGGAGTTTGTTGAACTTGGCAAAGTGTGGCAGATCGTTCTCTTTGCGGCACTCATTATGTGGGCTGTGATTGTATACCGTGGAGTAAAACCTGCTTTGAGAGGGCAGTCTGCATTCTCCTTGCCATATTGGATACTCTACTCTGTGGTGGCTATTACTATTCTGTTCATGTCAAGCTTTGTCGCTGGTAAGAATACGAATTTTGTTATTGCAGATTTCTGGCGCTGGTGCGTTATTCACATGTGGGCAGAGTGTTTTTTTGAGGTTTTTACGACAATCATTATCGCATGTTATATGGTCTTAATGGGTCTGGTTTCCAGACAGGGTGCGACCAGGGTGATTTACCTGGCGACACTGTTGTTTCTCGGTTCTGGTCTGCTGGGTATTTCTCATAACTTTTACTGGAACGCAAAACCAGCCGCTCTTATGGCTATGGGCAGTGTCTTCTCGACGCTCCAGGTTATTCCCCTTGTACTGCTGACACTTGAAGTCTGGAAGTTCGTACGGGTACCGGATTATTCGTTGAGACGTTCAGCAAATTCTGCCGTAGCAGGATCATCCTTCGGATTCTCAGAGGCATTTCTTTTCCTTATTGCCGTAAATTTCTGGAACTTTTTTGGTGCTGGTGTATTCGGCCTGATAATAAACCTTCCGATAATAAATTACTACGAACATGGCACTTATCTGACGGTTAATCATGGTCATGCTGCTTTAATGGGCGTTTACGGAAACCTTTCGATAGCGGCAGTTCTGTTCTGCAGTCGACATGTTATAATATTGAAACGCTGGAATGCAAGGCTTCTGCGCTCTTCCTTCTGGGCGATTAACGTGGGGTTACTGCTGATGGTGGTGATGGATACATTCCCGGCCGGAGTTTTACAATTCAGGTCGGTTGTTGAAAATGGCTACTGGGTAGCTCGTTCACAGGAATTTATTCTTGGCGGTACCTTCCAGTTATTGACATGGATGCGTGCGGTTGGTGGTGTGCTCTTTTTTGCCGGTGTGATACCGCTACTTTACTTTATGATTTCGCGACTAAATTCGCTTAAGCCGGTTGCGACAGAGCAGAGGGCAGAAAAACCGGTTCTTATAAAAGAAGAGTTGCCGGAGTGTGATGTGCAGGTAGCATAGTGCGGCAAAGTCACGACCAAGTTAGATTCTTCATTCCGCTTCGCTGCATTCAGAATGACAAGTCAGCATGTCATTCTGAGGAAGGGACGACCGAAGAATCTCAACGTCTCCAACTTTGAAAATTCTTATACATCAAGTTAAAAGTGTATAAAACTAGAAAGTGTCAGTAGTGTTCGGCTAGGTTTTTACACGTGCATAAATTAATGACTGAAAGGAGTTAATTTATTTTGGAGTGGAAAATTATAGGTATAATCGCCGCAGTGTGTACAACTTCAGGCTTTATACCTCAGATAATAAGAGGATTACGTACAAAGAGACTGGATGATGTATCTCCCGTTATGTGTATACTCCTAATCTTTGGCCTTTCTCTGTGGTTGTCTTATGGCATACATATAGAGGATATGATAATTATCGTGGCAAATGCATTTGGCGTTTTATTCAGCGTAATTATTATTACTTTGCGCTTTAAATATATGAGACAAAGATAACGCTATAAAAAAATGTAGGTTTGGCAGGAGTTCTCTTTAGACGCTTCGAACTTGTATGCGGCTATACCACTTCTGTGTGTTAGACGGTTTCCTTGAGTTTGCAGGTAATAAACTTGTGTAACGTGCTTGATATTAAAGTCTGATAAGGGATTCCTTCTTTCGCGTACCCTTAATTCGTTTATCCTTCATTAATGTATTCCTCACCGCTTCCTCAAGTTGACTCTTTTATGAAATATAACATCTTCAAAGCTTACACCTCGTGTTTGTCCAAGGAATCTGCTTGTCTCTTCACTCCAATCGAAATCGCTCACGCTCATTAATATGTCATAATGTGTGCCACCTTTTTATTCGGGTGGCACTCTTACTTACTGGATAAGGCAAAATGCGAATTTCTTTCTGGCCGGCGAAATATTTACGATGATTTACTGTAAAATAAACCTTGCTTCATGTGCAACCTACAGAATGCTTACAAAAAGAAATAAGTTAAATATTTAAAATCGGTGGTTGTATATGTCGTTAACATATCACCCTTTAAATTTTGTTTTAAAATTATTTCATATCAAATTGAAGTAAGAAAATTAGATTATTTTTCTATTGTTTATGTCTCTCAACGTTTTGGCGCGATTGTTGCGAGTCTTGTACTTATCTGTTGGAGAGTTGGGAATAGATGGGAAATTTAATGTATGCAAGCCTTGGTAAAGTTGTTGTCTTATTTATACGTATTATATTTTTTAAGAACAAGAAGTACATAAAAGAAGGAGGAGTGAATAGATGAGAAATTACAGAATTTTAGCTGGTTTTATGATGGTGTTTTTAATAGCTTTTTTAAGTTTGAACGTTGCGGCACACGCAAAAGATGGCAAAAGTGATGATGACGATAGTGGGCATAAGAAGCAGGGGAAAAAATTTGAGCAGCTTCAGGTACAGATTGACGTTAACAGGACATCAATAGAGAATATTGAGCTTACTCCAGGGCCAGCAGGAGCAGATGGGGTTCCGGGTGCTGATGGGGCTGATGGAGTACAAGGGCCGGCAGGAGCAGACGGTGCAGATGGGGAATCAATACAAGGGCCTCAGGGTGAACCTGGAACAAGTAGTTGGTCTGATGGTTTTGAAACCGTTTCGACATTTGGGAGTGTCCAGATCGGAAATGATACAGCCGACTGTACCGTGACCAACGCGGGTACACTTCGATTTAACGGTTCAGAATTTGAGGCATGTGATGGTACAGCATGGAAGGTGTTATCATTGGCGTCGGTTCCATTTGCCTGTGGTACCGCTCAGGTTGAAGATGCAGACGGGAATCTGTACGATACCGTCCAGATTGGTAGTCAATGCTGGATGACCACGAATCTAAATGTTGGCGAGGAGGTCTTAGCGACTGAAGATCAAAACCAAGATACGACTGCTTTGGTTGGAATACAAAAATATTGTCAGAATAATCAATCATGGCGTTGTGATACTAACGGAGGTATTTATCAGTGGAATGAAATGATGTTGGGTGCAACAGATGAAGGTGCTCAGGGGATCTGTCCGACAGGTTGGCATATACCAACTGATTCAGAGTGGAATGAGTTAGAAATGTCGGTTGGCATGACACAGGCAGAAGTTGATGGGGAAAATGTGCGTGGAACGGAAGTTCATGCAACAGAACTCAAACAAGGCGGTTCGTCCGGCTTTGAGGCCCTGCTTACAGGCTACTATGTAGCTCCCGGTGGGTTTCAGAGCACCAACAGCGCTACCACCTTCTGGTCTTCTACATCCTACGTTACAACACCAGGTCATGCGTGGCGCCATGGTTTGGGGTTTGGTGGTGTCTTACGGCAGCATGTTCCTGGGGCGCCTGGGGCTAGACATTTCGCTGCTTCTGTGCGTTGTCTCAAGGACTAAATGGATCAAGTAGAAAGTTGCCATGTATTAATAGATACGTTCAATGACAACGAGTGAATTGTGGGGGGGGGCATGTTATTAGCATGTTCCTCCCGCATAATCACAGTTTATCTATGTTACTTAGTTTCCGTACGGAAACTAATTAGTACTAGTTTTTCTGCTGTTAAAATTGAAGATCGTGAATTTCTCGGAAAGCTACCACTTTGTGTTTTTGTAGTCAAGAGAAAAAATAGTGATTAAATGTTTCCGCCGGAAACTTATTAACATTTTATACCCTCATAAGATATTAATGTGCTAAAAAAAGTTGTGAGATTATAACTTCAAATAAGAAATAGATGATACAATGAGTTATTAGAAAAGTTGCAAAAATATGTAACAAAACAGGAGAATAATCGATCAGCAATTTAAAAAGAGGGCGGCCCAACGCTTTTGCCACTAAAATGCACAAAAAACACAAAGTTATCAACGCTTAAACGAGTTTTGAGAAAAGTGGTAAGGTGTTTGTTACAGACATGTATCACAAAAACAATAGATATGGTGTCCCCCGATTTAATTTTTGTGTAAACCATTGACTATAAATGATATCGCACTATTAACGATCAAGTATCGCTCAATTTAGATCTCACTTTCTTTTATTTCTTACATAATAATGAGATTGTTAAGTGGGCTTGTGAATTGTTAGCTTTCTTCTCCTGAACATGATCGCTTTTCTTGATTCCATAGAGTATTTAGATCGCGTGCCCCATGTATAAATCCAATTATGTAAATTGTATCTTCAGTTACTTGATAGATCATCCGATAACTTCTCACATAAAGCTCTCGTATACTCGGATTGTTGAATTCAGGCACTATTCTACCTTGTTTGGCAAAATAAGCTAATGAACGTGCAGCATCTCTTACTTCACGAACAAATCCCGAAGCATAATATGTTGAATCTTTAGCAATATAGTCTGCAACTCCCTCTAAATCGTTATATGCGACATTCGTCCATTTTACTTTCCCAGCCATTTGGACATCCTTCGTTCAACTTCTTCTTGATCCAGTACATGGCCTTCCTCAATATCTTTCAATCCATGTCGAATTTTCTCCTGAACATAAATATGATACTGAATGTCTTCATAGGATGCATCATCAGGGATTTGATGAAGCATTTTTCGAACATCTTCTTTTGCTGTAATCATTTTCTATCTCCTGAGTATTGATTATAATTGTTAAATCAATAATACCAATCCTATCTTATATTTTTCTGCTCATCAATTTTTACGGTTTGACTATATTGCCATAATGAAATTATCATAGAAGTATGTCAAGTATATTCTGCTTTCAAGGCCCTCCAGTCTTCCTAGGATTCATCGCTACCATGTCTAGTCTCTCTGATTCCTTTTGAACATGTGCAAGTGTTGTGACGCCCCTATCTAATAGAGAGACCATAGTTATAATTACCCAAGCTACTATGAAAGAAAACTCTGCAAGTCGTATTTCGTCAATATGAGTATACTCAGCGCGATGAACAACTTTTGATCTCAGTGCATAATAGTTCTTTATCTTCTTTTTTAGTTGCTCATAATCTCCATACTTTTCATGTGAATACCCACCAAAAACCAAGATGGATGATATTCCCCGTGCATTAAGTTCTGTTATCTCGTCCTCTCCAAGGGTAAAGAAACATTCTACGCAAGACCATAACTTAATCCAGGCAGATGCGCATGAGAGGTCTTTTTGAGCTTCACCAATCCAGAAGAGAGATTTAACGATGGCCTCCTCCAGTTCATTCCTTTTTTGCTTGTCTATTAAATTGGCAAGCTTTTCAAAAAAGTATTCTGAGCCAAGGCGATTCAATCGATCCGAATCTAGTTTTAAGTCTTGTTTAGACTTAAAATATCGAGTAAATATAAGACTTTTTTCTGAATCTCCCCAACCAAAGCTACTTGCAGAACCGTATGCATGAGAGCAATTATTTATCAGGCGTATGTTTATCTTACGGATAGCTGCATTATATAAAGCGCAAGAATACAGCCTTAGCACAGATAGCGACAGTTCGGCATTGTGATAAAATCTTTCTTGAGCAGCCGAACTACTACCTCTTTCAGTTCCAACAATAACCAAGCCGTTGCCGTATTCTTTTTCTATCACATCATTAGCGTTATCACTGACGTTGCTTATTCCAGAAATAAGCTTATGATTATATTCCTTTATTTCTTTGTTCCCAATTACAATGCTACCTATCTCACTTAATGAAAGTCCGTCTATCCTGCAGACAAATGTATAATTATCTATTTTTCTAAAAAGCAATACATCCAGAGGATTAATAAACTCTGCATCATCTGGGATAAGTTTGTTACTTAACCACCGTCCGATTTCAGAAGTCACTTCATGAAATACATCGTTATAATTTAGCATATTATTATATTTCTTAGTCTGATGGACAACGTCGCATATCCTTCGTAATGCAACTCTTCCATCTTGAGATAAATAGATATCATTTTTATTTGCCTTAAATTTGGGTGAAAAGAATCCAATCTCCTTTATCTCGTCAATCGTCTTAGGAAAAGATAGGCCTTTTAATGAAAAAATTAGGTCAATATCTACTCTAATGGATCTTTTCAGCTTTAGTGTCAATTCTTCGTAGAGAGTTATCATTATTTAAAATCTAACTATTAATTCATATTACTCTTCAAGAAGGGTGTCATTTAAGGCTTAAACAGTCAAGTTGCTGACTCCACAATTTTAATTTATTCCTCAGTTAAACTCTTGCTGGTTCAGGTTTGCAGCCTGGACCGAAACATTTCTTGCTTGACAAACGGGAGCCTTATATGGGTTAGGCTTTTTTATAATTTAAATTCCGCATCATCTTTAATTTTAAAAATCTTGTATTTTTCTCTCTCGGAAGTTTTATACGGCCATTCTGAACCAGATTCAAATTCTTCAATTCCCTCACGATACATTGTGTGAAGAAGTTTTGCTGCGGTATGACCTAGTAGAATATTGCCTGGTTCACCAGCGTTTTGAATTTTGGTGGCGATATTAATCACGCTACCAATTATGTCTTTTTGAGATTTTGAAAGTATGTTGCCAAGCTCAACAATGTACGCTTCCCCCGAATCAATTCCTATTCTGATTTGTATTCTTGGTAAATTGTGTTTATCGAAAATGGGATTCAGACAATTGTATACCAATTTCCTTATACACAAAGAACAATCTAGGGAAAGATCATTCATCCTGATTAGGCTCGGAGCTGGGAAATAGGCTAGTAATCCATCTCCAGTAAACTTTAAAATGTAACCCCTGAATTTGGGAATAATCCGGCTCATTTCATCAGTAAATATGGAAATAATTTTTAAAAATTTATCGTGTTCAATGCTATTTGCAAGTTCTGTGGATCTAGCAATATCAATTGAAACAATAGCAAATTCTAATGTGTTCAATTCTTGGACTGACAAAAATTCTTCGGATTTATCTACAAACTTATATTGATGTGGAGTTAAGCAGACTAATTCTTTTTCAATCTCTGGATATCGTTCTTTGATATAATCATCAATGTTTCCAATATCTTGTTTTTGAAGGTAAATTGGCTTTCTTTCAAGTTGCTTTACCATTTCACGGAGAAGCATTTCTTTTTCAAAGAGAAAATTGTCAAATTTATCAAGAAAATATATTTTTCCCTCAATTTTTTTTTCTTCGTATCGCCTTGGACTCGGCTTTAAAGCAACTCGTATCATGCCACTATTTTCATCCAACGATAATACTTTAACTTCAAAATCAAGTCGAAACTCAACATCCATGGAATTCTCCCTTGGTGCAACTATTTATATTACTTCTCAATAATGGTGTCATTTAAAGCTTAAACTGTCAAGTTCATCCCCCCACAATCTTAATTTCTTCCTCCGTCAATCCATACAATTCATAAACCAGTTCATCAATTTGCCTGTCAGTTGCTTCAATTTGACGGTTGAGGACTGTTTTCTGTTGTGGAAGTTTAGCTTGTGCTAATTGTTTGTGAAAGTCTAGCATCTGATCAACCAGGGCAACAGTCTGATCATGTTTCTTTTTTTGTAATTTATTAGTAAAATCAATTTTAAAAACAGGAATCTGGATTAAATATTGATATATGAATCTTAAGTATCCTCCTCTATAAGTTGATGAGATATTTCTATAGAAAAAGCTTACAAGCGAAGAATTCAGGATTCCTAAAAGATATTTATCATCACTAGAAATAATATAAGCTGTGTTTACACAATATTTGTTTCCTTCTAAATCAACCATAAAGTTGCCCCGCAACGAAATATCTGGCAGAACTATTTTAGGCTTCCCAAATTCCTCAATATAATCACACGCCCTCAGTTCCCACCAATATTCACCTTTATCATACCGCTTTTTGGCAGCTTCAATAAATGGTGATAAATGATTCGCAACAGCCGGATAGTTTTTCTTGAACCAACTCCATGCATCACTGGTATTATTAGAACTTTTATTTGTCCAGCCTTTAGGCATCAAAATTAGATGTTGATTGCTGTTTAACGTCTGATATCGTTTTATATCACGTCCTAATAAGAAAGGCTTAATGATTTCCGCACTCTTTGGGTCTTCAGAAATAAGCCTATCTTTCATCTCCGTATCAATTACAAATGCCTTGTTAAGTCCAGTAAGAACACCTCTATAAATTTTTCCATTTACGTACTCTTTTAATGGAATTCCTGATGATTTCAACTTGTTTAATAATGATATATTCCCTTCATCTACAAGTGACCATCCTTTGTCATCGAGATTGGTTAGTTTTACCGGATGGCAATTTTTACTCACATAATTTTGAAGACTATTGAATTCGAGAGTACTTACCTGTGCTGCTGTCAGGGTTGAGGCGGGAGTATCCTTGCTAATTATGATTATACACGGATAAGTAGTGGCTTTCTGAAAAACAGGCAAATCGCCAAAGTCAGTAATCTCCATAATATGCTGCTGCTTCAGCCAGCATCGGAGTGGTTCACCATAATTTGCCCGCATCCATTTATTGGCGACTATGTAACTGAACAGACCTTTATCCTTAAGCAGTGAGATACCTCGTTCAATGAAGTACGCATATAGATCGGCACTACCATGATATACCTTGTAATTGTTCTGGAAATAAGTCTTGAAATCTCCAATACTCTCTTGCCTGACATACGGTGGATTGCCAATTACCGCATCAAACCCTCCGTCTTTCATGATTTCAGGAAACTCCTTATTCCAATCAAAGACATTGATGCGGAACATTTCGTCTTCATTGAGTAGAGTCATCTGTTTGCCGTGGTAAAAGTCAGGGCCAATGAGTGAATTTCCGCATTTGATGTTGTTGTGCAGGTCAGGCAATACTCGCTCTTGAAATAGTGAAAGTTGACGGCCTATCGTCTGTTCGTTCTCTCCTTCAAGTACCTTGAGCAGGAGTGAAAGTTTTGTTACCTCTACGGCCTGATGGTCAATATCCACTCCATAAATATTATTAAGAAGAATGCGCTTCCGTTCATCGGTAGTAAGCCGCCATTCGCCGCCTGTTCCCTGATAAAGGCGCGGAGTCCGTCCCTTTGCCCATTTATGTGGGTCGTCATTCACATATTGATCAAGGTGCCAATCGAGCAGAAACTGATAGGCTCCAAGCAGAAATGAGCCTGAGCCGCACGCCGGGTCAAGAATCCTGAGCTTACTTACGCCGCCCTGCGGGCCTGGTTTTTTAGCATCTACCAATTTGCCGACTGTTTGTTTGACGATGTAATCTACGATGTAGGTAGGTGTATAGTAGACGCCGCCCGCCTTTTTTACTTCCGGTTTGTCCTCAACTATGGCACGGTGTGCAGAGGTAAGGCGAATGACCTTCCCAAGAAACTGTTCATAAACCTGGCCAAGTATATCAGCAGGGAGGACGGAG
The DNA here is from genome assembly GCA_021777035.1 of Candidatus Scalindua sp. Lineage (GTDB taxonomy): Bacteria > Planctomycetota > Brocadiia > Brocadiales > Scalinduaceae > Scalindua. Next base: position 31,114 of record JAIQZR010000188.1, read on the forward strand.
AATTCATAAGGGCTGTCCGGATAATAGAGATTATTGATGACGTCTTTCAGCGTTTTATCATCAATGGCCAAGTTTGGAGTGAGACTGTCGTGTATATCCTTGCGCTCTTTTTCTTCCTTAAAATGGAATAGACCTGAATTGTATTTGTCGTCAGCTTTACGAAAGAGTTGAAACAGTTGTTTGTAGACATTGTTTCCGTCTTTCAATTCCATCAGCTTTCCATAGGGTTCAATCGCACGGGCTTCACAGATGCGGAGGAAAATTATTCTGTCAATAGTAGATTGAACAGCGAAGTTAAGTTCCCGTTGACTCAGATCAGGATTTCTCAATGCGATATTCTTGGCAAAGAGATCGCGCCAGCGCTCAATCTCTTGTAAGAAAGCCGCATCGACTTCCGTGGTACCACGCTTAGACTTTTTAGATTCAACATATTTGTCGAATGAACCTTTCAGGATTGCTTCACGAGAGAAGATGTTCGTAATCTCTTCCCATCGTTCAGCATATTCTGTGTAGGTCATATAAAGAATGCGGGAATGTGAAGACTTGTCCGTCTTGACCGGTTTGGCGCGGCAGTCATAGACGGCAAGCTCCTCAAAATCGGTAAGAATACTGAGAGGGAGTTTGGCGCTCCAGGCATAGCGGCGAATTTGATAGGCGGGGTGGATATCTTCCTTTATGTTTACTGAAGGCTTTTTGGCCTCCAAAAAAAATTTGCGCACACCTCCGATACGAAAACCATAGTCAGGGGCCTTTGTTGCCTGGCCTATCTTGATAGACTCCTCGTGGACTACGTCTTTATATGCTTCGGCATAACCTTGTTTGTTGGCAATATCCCAGCCCAACTCTTCAAAGAATGGGTCAATGAACTCACGTCTGATCTGGGTTTCGTTATATCTGCCCTGTTTGTAGGCATCCAGATTGCGGTCAAACCGCTTTACAAGTTCGAGGATTTTCGTGGGTATTGTCATCTTTTTTATGTTTATTTAAATTACTAATCCTCACACAAAGACACGAAGGCACAAAGATTGACTTTATTTGAGTTCTCCGTTTATAATTCTTGTTATGGAATAAAAGAAAATTTCACACAGAGACGCCGAGATCACTAAGAAAACGGAATTTAAAAATAAAAAAAGATAATAGTTTTTACCCTTTGCCCCGCTGAGCGTGGCTTTGTGTGATTAATTTTTTTTAATATTTTACTCTTTTGGTGGAGATTCTGCAATTGTCCATTCAAGTTATTTTAGTCTTGATTACAGATGTACATTGTTTTAGCATGTACGGCATTCAGAGGCTATGTATTAACGATAGTACATGGTTTATGTATAAAGATGGGAGAGAGTGCGTAAAAGTATTATGACAACACATTGATTAAGTCATGACAGATGAAGATATCAGATGGAAACAGAGGTTTCAGAATTTTGAAAAAGCCTGTAATAAACTTGATCATATAGGAATTTCCTTTTTAAGTCTTTAGCTTAAAATCTGTTATAACAAAAACAAAAAACCGTATCCTCACGCAAAGCCGCAAAGATCGCAAAGGATAAAACTGCCGAGAAAATATACGAATATTTATGAGC
>JAIQZR010000189.1 GCA_021777035.1 Candidatus Scalindua sp.
AGGCAGTTAGCTCCAACCAGGCAACCTCACGGCACATAAGTACAAATGCTTATGGCTGCTTGCTTCCGCATCTGACCAGGTTCACATAGCCTTATTGCATGAGACCCAGCCTTCAACACCACTTACTTAAAAAGTACCAAACGTCCGAAAAACCTCCAAAAAGCGATCGACCCTGCATAAGCGGTTTGCAGGTCACAAGGAACCGCTAGCTCCCCGTCTAGCACGGCCAAAATTTTCAACTAATATACTTAAAGAACATGCAACAAGTATTATATATATATGGCGGAGAGGGCGGGATTCGAACCCGCGAGGCAGTTACCCACCTACACGCTTTCCAAGCGTGCTCCTTCGGCCACTCGGACACCTCTCCAATCCGAGATTGAGTGAAGGAGTCAGACCTGCCCCAATCCGGGAAAACATTATTTACGGAGAAATGGCACTCCATATTTTCCCCCTTATCCAATGACAATTAATATCAATGCGGAGGGAGCGAGATTCGAACTCGCGTGAAGATTTCTCCCCAACTGGTTTTCGAAACCAGCGCTTTCAACCGCTCAGCCATCCCTCCTCTTTAAGATGGTAGAACAACCCGTCTGCCCAGTGTAAATTGGTTTGCTGTTTCAGCCAAAAAATCAATCGTTCCGACGTTTTTCCAGAAAAAACTGTTTCAAAAGCAAACTACACTCATCCCCTAAAACGCCAGAAATAACATTCATACGATGATTAAAACGAGGATCATTAACCAAATTTACGATAGACTCACAAGCGCCGTATTTTTCATCTTTTGCTGCGTATACCAGGTTTTTGACCCGGGCCTGAACCAATGCACCTGCACACATTGTGCATGGCTCCAGAGTTATATATACGGTAGTGTCGCTTAGCCTCCAGTTTTGAAGATATGCAGAGGCCTGTGTGATAGCAATCATTTCAGCGTGAGCTGTGGGGTCTAATAACATCTCCCGTTGATTATGCGCCTTCGCAATCACACTATTGCCATAAACAATTATGGCTCCTACAGGAACTTCGTCCTCTTCAAAAGCCTTTTTTGCTTCAGCGATTGCCTGCCGCATATAGTACTCATGCGAACGGAATTCAGTTATCATGAACTTTACAACGAGAATTTAAAACGATTTATATGCGCCCAGCACGATTCGAACGTGCAACCCCCGGTTTCGTAGACCGATATTCTGTCCAATTGAACTATGGGCGCATTGTTCTCACTGAACTTTTGCTATAATAAAATCAGCGCCACACAATGAAATTTTCAATCAAGTGTACCAGTAAGCGCGGTGATTGCTTCTATAAAACAGTTCCAAAAAACCCCCGAAGAATAAAAAATTTAATAATGGCGAGGCCGACGGGACTCGAACCCGCAACATCCAGATCGACAGTCTGGTACTCTAACCAATTGAGCTACGGCCCCCCTATTCTTCATTTACATGAAAAATCACAAATCTTTTATCTCTTTGTGTATGATGGTGGGCGATATAGGACTCGAACCTATGACATCTTGCTTGTAAGGCAAGCGCTCTAGCCAACTGAGCTAATCGCCCTTTTATTCCAGGAATGCGAGTTTAAGCATTATCGATCGTTATGTCAATAAATTTTTGAACTATAGCAATTACGCATAACCAACTTATCCTTGACTTGGCAAATAATCAAGCTTATATTACATTTTCAAAAAACTGATTAAAATAATATAAATAACTTTGCAGTAATATTTTAGCAAGGACACTTTCAAAATGTACAAGAAAAAAAATCGTTACACAATAGCAATATTTTTCTGCGTATCCATTCTCGTTACTTTCTTCGCTATATCGAAAAGCAGCTCACTTAACAAGCATTTTAACGAAGCGGTAAGCCAGGAAAAGGAAGAATATAAGTTCCGTTTAGTCGGTATTGTTTGTTCATATGTAAATCGATTTTATGTTGAACCCGACAGGATAAAGCCCAAAGAAATGTTGAAAGAATCACTCTCTTGGCTTGAAAGAATAATCCCTGAAGTCCAGGTTAATGTGGACGACAAATCAGAAAAAATCGAAATACTGGTTGATGAAGCTTCTAAAGTAATCAATTTTTCGAAAGTACGAAGATTGGGTGAATTATACAATATCCTGAACGACGTTTTACATTTTGTAAACGATAATAAACATCACGAAATTAAAACAGAGGATATTGAATACGCAGCAATTAATGGCATGCTTTCACAATTAGATCCCCATTCCCTTGTTTTTCCTCCTAAAGACTTTGAAGAATTTAAAATAGGAACTTCAGGTAGGTTTGGCGGTCTTGGAATGGTTGTTGGCCTGAGAGATGGGATATTAACCGTGATTTCCCCTATTGAAGGGACTCCTGCATTCAGAGCAAGTCTTAAGGCAGGAGATAAAATAATCGCAATTGATGAAGATTCTACAATAAACATGTCATTGCAAGAAGCGGTTAATAAGCTTAGAGGAGACCCTTCTACTGACGTTGTTCTAATAGTAGAAAGCAAAAAATCTCAGACGAATAAACCAATCACTCTGACTAGGGAAATTATTTCAATACCCACCGTAAGTTCAAAATTAGTTGATAGTAACATTGGGTATATAAAAGTAAGAAATTTCCAGGAAGACACATCAACGTCTTTAGAAGAAGAAATTGAGAAGTTAACAGCTGAAAGCGACGAATTAAAAGGATTTATTCTTGATCTTCGTGGTAACCCCGGGGGGTTGTTAGGCCAAGCAATTGCTGTGGCTGACAAATTTCTCTCTTCTGGCATGATAGTAGTTACCGTAGAGCCAATGGGTAAACAGAAAATCCAAAAAGCAAAAAAATCATCTAAAGACCTTAACAAATGCCCGTTGGTTGTAATTATAGACGCAGGAAGTGCTTCAGGTGCAGAAATAGTTGCCGGTGCCCTGAAAGATAATAACAGAGCACCACTTATTGGCGATACCAGCTTCGGAAAAGGTTCCATACAACAACTAATCGACCTCATAAATAGTGGTGCAGCACTAAAGCTTACCGTTGGAAAGTATCTAACCCCGAACTTTACCGATATACAGTCAGTAGGTATTGCGCCGGATATCATGCTTGTCCAATCACAGGTGTCAGAAGATGAAATTGTTTTATTTAATGAGAACCCACATTTTAGGGAAAAAGATTTAAAAAAACACCTGGAGGAACATTCTAAGGTCGAATTACCTTATGAAAAAGTCAGATATCTTGCACATGTTGACGACAAACCAAAGGAAGGGGAGGAAGAGGAAGACAAAATAAAGGAAGAGGATTATTATAAAATACCCGACCTGGACAAGGACACTCATGTACAATTTGCAAAAAAAATTATCCTTAATTCCCACCTCTACGGCAAAGATGACAATTTCTTAGACCAATTAAGGCCAATTATTGAAGATTTTAAAAAAGGTGAGGAGACGAAAATAGCTGATGCTTTAGATATCCAGGGTATTGACTGGTCCACTGGAAGGACCGCCATTCATCCATCTGCAAAAACAGGTCTACGCCTTACACCTTCCGACGGTAAAGTTAGGGCCTCGGAAGAGTTGAAGATAGATGTCAGCGTTACTAACAATAGCAAAGGCACACTGTATCAGTTAAGAGGGATGACAGAATCCAAGAACCTTCTTATCGACAAACGTGAATTTATTTTTGGTAAGATAGAGAAGGGTGAGACGAAAACATATTCTAAGACAATAGAAATTCCACAAAACTCTATAAGCAGAAAGGATGAACTTATCGTTAAGTTCTCTGAATTAAATGGAAACGCTCCAGAAGATATTAAAAGCGCGGTATCAATCGATGCGCTGCCCAGGCCAGTATTCTCATATTCATATCAGATAATTGACGAAGGTGAAGGGTTAACAGGAAACGGAGATGGAATTATACAAAAAGGCGAAGTCGTAGATCTGGTACTCTTTGTAAAAAACATTGGCAAAGGAACATCTGAAAAAAATATTATTGCCCTGAGGGAGTTGAGCCAGAAAGAGGTCTATATAGAAAGAGGTAAAATGGAATTAGGGGAATTAGCATCAGGGGAATCAAAATCCCTCAAAATAAAACTCTCAGTAAGGGAGACCCTGGAGGCTGATAATTTTTCTGTTGATCTTACTATTGCGGATACCACTTATGGAACACGTATTTCCGGCAAATTAGAATTCAAAGTAGACCTGGATGGTGAGAACGGAAAAATGCAATTGACGGAAAAAGCACTTAAGGTAATTGACGATTCCGTCCCTATTTACAACGGTAAGTCTCACTCAACACCGATTATTTCCTATGTACGTAATGGAGCAACTCTTATGGCCGACAGAGAAACGCAGTCATGGTATCGCATAAAAATGTCTGAAGGCAGATTTGGATGGGTTGCTTCCGATCACGTAGAAGTCAGTTGGGGTGCGTACTCCAGCGAACAGAGGATCCCAAACCTGCTATTGCAAAACGTACCCCCATTAATAGAGCTGGACTCGCAAGCGCCACATGACACATTCAGACAGGGGCACATAACTATCTCAGGTACAGTCAGCGATGATAATAGAATACAATATGTCTATATACTGGTAAATGAAGACAAGGTATTTTATAAGTCTAATAAGGACGCTTCAGAAGCAAGCAAATCAAGAGTTTCTTTTACCAGTAATATTCCTCTTGAGGATGGCCCAAACGTCATCTCCATAGTTACCAAAGACAATCAGGACTTACTATCGACAAAATCATTTGTTGTTACGCAGCTTCCTTCCTCAAAAAAAGATGAATCATAAATAGAGAAGGGGGGCTCTGCGACACGTCTTTAAGTAGCGAATTCTTAGTCAATTTGTTATGTCAATTTGTTAACAAAATCTCTGATCACATCGAAATATTCTTCTCCACCCACAATATGGGTATCATTGTGCATGGCACCAGGAATAGTGTAAAATTCCTTGGGCTCATTAGCGTGTTCATATAACGTCTTCCCCTGTTCAATTGGGACAAGCTCATCCTTGTCTCCATGCATAATAAGGGTTGGTACATTTATACCCTTGATCTTAGAGAGAGAGTCATATTTCGTTCTTAAAAAAGGAGTAAAAGGCAGAAATGGATAGAGTGCTTTCCCCATCTCTCTTATAGACGTAAACGGTGTTTCGAGAATCAGGGCGGAACATTTCTCCTTTACGGCAAGTTCAACGGCCACTGCACTACCGAGCGACCGGCCAAAGAAGATAATCTTATCACTGTTTATGTCATTTCGCGTGTGCAGATATGCAAGGGCCGCCATCGCATCCATATAGGTTCCCTGTTCAGATATCTTACCCTCGCTCCTGCCATATTGACGATAGTCAAAGATAAAGACGTTTACCGGCACTCTATCATGTAACATCTTTATATTATCGAGCCTGCGATTTATGTTGCCAGAGTTACCATGAAACCATAGGAGAGTATGCAGATCCACATCTGGTGATGGGTTTTTCCCTGAAATGAACCAGCCGTTCAAGCTCAGCCCGTCCTCTGTCCGGAATGTAACATCATCATACTTGATTCCACATGAATCCGGAGTTGTACGGTCATTACTTCTGTTCGGATGAAAAACCAATCTCTTCTCTATAAATTTCGGAATGAGCATAATAATAATATGGAGTGCATCATCCGTGATGATGCGTATTAAAGCAGTGACACCCGCCTAATAGACTGGCGGACAGGCGGTCACTGCACTCCAAAAAACAAACTTATAAAGTTTTTCAATATTCTAAACCATACACATACTACACGGTTTTCATACTAATGAAAAGGTACTATAACATAAACCCCTTTTGATTTGAGGTTCAATTTGCTATTACATCCCCTGTATTTGTGAAAACGACCCAGGCATCCAACTTCTGCACAATTCTATCGGTGTTGATGCTTTCAAATATATCAAAAGTCTGGCTTTCAACGATTATTTATTCATGGTCTATAATTGACTCTGTAATTCCCTGTTCTCTATTTTCAATTGTGATATTGTCATTACACAAGCTTGCTTCAATTTTTTGGTTGCCGGGAGTGGCATGCCTTCATTGTTCGAAGAGTTTTTAGCTTTTTTCCAGTTCATCACGGAGGTGGAATAGGCCTATTATGGTTTTCCCGTCACAAATTTCACCGTTCTTAATCATTTCAAATGTCTTGGCCAGTGGTATTTCTATTACCTGAATATCCTCACTTCCTGTGCCAAAGTATTTGTCTTTTATCTCCTCTTTTGTTTCAACGTAAGCGAGATACACAGATACTACTTCAGAGCACCCCCCTGGGCTTGGGTAGAACCGTGTCAGATATTTTAACTCATTAACTTTATAGCCTGTTTCTTCCAGTACTTCCTTCTTTGCCACTGACGTTTCACCGTTATCTTTGATCCCCGCAACACATTCTATCAACCAGCCCGGACCATCGTCCACATATGCCGAATACCGAAATTGCCGAACCAGGACAACCGAGTTATCCATTTTATTATAGAGGATTACGGCAACAGTATCTCCTCTGTTAAAGTTTAATCTGTCGATATCTCTACTTATTGAACCATCAAATTTTTCATGCTGAAGGACGACCTTATCAACTTTAAAAAACCCATCATATTCTCTTTTGGAATCCTTTATTATAACCTTCAATGTTATTTTACCTTTCAGAAAATGTTTGAAGCACCGCAAGTTCCTTTGCCTTTTCTAAAGCATCTTCTTTTGTTGTAATCTTCTGTTCCAGTTGTTCATCCTTTATCGCATCCAAAATTATTGAGAATATTGGGCCGGGCCTAAGGCCTAAAGCAATTAAATCATTACCTGTTATTAGGGGATCTGGTTTTATTTCCTCTTCTCTCAGCTCTTCAAACATACGCTGACAGAAGTTGTAATCATCAAGATTTGCAGTACTGGCAAGAGAATCGACCTTATATAGCTCTGCAAGTTCAAGGTAACCTTCGTGAGCAAATAGCCTCTTAAGCTTGCTTAATCTCATTTCCTGTGCATGCCTTAGATAGAGATGCATTTTTACCAACCACGTAATGCGTTCCTTCTCTGCATTCGACATTCTTAACCGTTCACATATCTTTTCCGCCATTTTGGCGCCAACACTATCATGGTTGTTAAACCTGATACGGTCAGAAATTTCAAATGTTACGGGTTTCCCTATGTCGTGAAGGAGTACTGCCATTGCCAGTTCCCAACTACCGTACAATTTTTTTTTACCAGGATCGTTTGAGGCAAAATGATGTTCTTCAATAGTATCTGTCGCCTTTCTTCCCTCTGCCAATTTTGTTAACGTAAGAAGAGTGTGGATAAAAACGTCACCTTCCGGGTGAAAGTTTTCCGGTTGTGCTACACCCTTCATTGCCGTTACTTCCGGAAGTATTTCATGCAAAAGGCCCAAATCGTCCAGCATTTTGATACTCTTGTCCGGATTTGGCCCGGTTAATGCCTTCCGGAACTCATCTCTAATTCTTTCTCTGCTTACCGTTAATATCTTGTCATGAAACTTTTTTATAGCCTCGGAAGTTTGATATTCAATCTTGAAGTCAAATCGACAAGCGAAACGCACAGCCCGAATCATCCGTAATCTATCTTCATCAAATCTTTCTAAGGGATCACCAATGGCCTTAATCAGACAGGCTTTCAGATCGTCTTCCCCTCCAACATAATCAAAATGTCTATCTTCAATCGGGTCATAAAACATTCCGTTTATAGTAAAATCTCTTCTTAGTGCATCGCCTCTGGCGTCACAGAATGTTACCGTGTCAGGGTGACGTCCATCTGAGTATGTACCGTCAGACCTGAACGTAGCGACCTCGAACTCGAAGTCATTTTCCATAACCAGGACAACCCCAAAGTGAATACCGATAGGAACAGTCCGCTTGAATATATTTATAATATCATCAGGACGAGCATCCGTAGCAATATCATAGTCTTCCGGGATGCAGCCCATCAGCATGTCACGGACACATCCACCCGCAAATAACGCACTGAAACCATTTTTTCTCAGGCGTTTAACTATGCCTATTGCCGCGACTTTAAGTAGGTCTTTACGTGAGTCAAGGTCAACCTTATTATTCATGATTTAATACTATTTATTCAATATGCTAATTGCTTATTTTATATTGTTTGGCTGCAGAGTTTTCGAAAAAATTATTAGACAACATTGGCCTGCATGCGTGTGGACTCATTGGTATTTAATTGAGAAACAAGTTCTTTAAACTTTTTCCCTCTCTCTTCGTAATTTGCAAACATGCCAAAACTTGCGCATGCCGGTGACAACAGGACGATATCTCCTGATCCAGCAACTTCAAACGCCTTTTTCACTGACTCGTCCAAGGATACTGCCATATAAATCTCAGGTTTTATATTTTCCCCTATTATGCTTTGAATAAGTGTCTGTATCGTTTTAGCGGTGTCACCGATCAGGATTACGCATTTTGTGTTTCTTGCACACTCCTGTGCAAACTGATGAAGGCTGACTTTTTTATCATAACCTCCCGCAATTAATATTGTGGGGCTATCAAAAGCCCTTACACCTGCTGTCGCCGCTTCCGGTGTCGTTGCCTTTGAGTCATTGTAATATTGCACCTCGTTGATAGTATGTACGTACTCCAATCGATGTTCTAATCCTGCAAATCCTGTAATTGCGGTTTTAATAGACTCCACATCCGCATGCATTAAAATCGCTGCATATGATGCCGCCATTATATTCTGCCAGTTATGAATACCTTTTATCTTAATCAGTGCTGAACACGAGATAACCGTCCTTGTGGAGTTGTGATTAATAACAATTTCGTTATTTTTCAAAAAGGCTCCATGCTCCAACTCTTTTGTTGTACTAGACCAAAGATGACGGCCTTTGCTTTCTCCCTCCCACGTTCTCAATACCGGATCGTCGTAATTCATTATTGCGTAATCATCCTCTTGTTGATAGCGAATAATTGCCTTTTTAGCACCGATATAACTTTCCATTGTCTTGTGCCTGTCAAGGTGATTTGGGGATATATTTGTTACTATGCTTATATGCGGACTCATTTCTATCCTGGCAAGATACTCAAGCTGAAAACTTGATATCTCAAGAACAACGACGTCATCGGGTTTTATCTCTTCAAGATTCTCCAGTAATGAAATGCCGATGTTACCGCCAACCCATGTTTTAATTCCCGCCTCTTTCAGCATCTCTCCCAGCAACGAAGTAGTTGTCGATTTCCCATTACTCCCCGTAATCCCTATTATGGGAACAGGACAAAGCCTGAAAAAAATACTCAGTTCAGAGTCGATATGAACACTGTTTTCACACGCCATTTGTAAAAACCTTGAATCATCTGGTACGGCAGGACTGACAACCAGCATGTCCACGTTCATGAAATCTTCTTCATAGTGTTTACCAAGTCTGAACCTAACAGGCAAATCGTCAAGCAGCTCAAGAGAAACGGATAATTCTTCAGCACTTTTCAGGTCTGTAACCGTTACATCCGCACCCTGAGAAGCAAGATATTTAACAGCACCAACACCACCGCCAAATAGTCCCAACCCCATCACTGTTACTTTTTTATCTTTAAAATATTGCATCTTTATTAATGGGGACACATCCCTTTTTTGGCCTACCCTTAGACCTAAAAGCTAAATGGCAACCTAACTTTTTGGAGAGCGTTTCTAAGAACCCTTTGTCCCCAAGGGGCTTGCCTAATCTAGTCCGACTCCTTATATTATTTAAACTATCCTTTTTCTCATCAGCCGCTACAAAGCTTCTGTAGCTGCTGGCTTCATCTTCGTCAAATAGCCGTTCACTTAGAAGAACATTGCTTTCTCCTAAGATGTGTGATTTGGCACTAGAGTAAGGATAGTCCTCGGCATTCTTGACTATCCCAGCCCTTACTGGATTTCTTTCAATATAACGACATACTGTCCATAAATAACTTTCTCTATCAATTATCGTTGAATGATACCTGCATTCCCAAAGACGTCCTGTTCGGTTGTTCTTCCTATTAAAATATTGGGTATAACAAAGTGCGACACCTTGCATCATCTTGGATAAACTATCGTTACCCAAAGGTTTGATTAGCAGATGTACATGGTTTGGCATAAGACAATAAGCAAGTATAACACTATTTTTCTCAACAGAGTATTTTTCAAGAAGGAGTTGGTATTTTTTAAAGTCTTTCTCGGTGACAAAGACTTTTTCTCTATTGTTACCTCGTTGTACAATATGGTGAGGGTATTCTGTTGCTACTATCCTTGCTATCCGTGGCATGCTTATATTTATATCAGTTCTATAAATATTGTCAACAATAAATGGGAAGTGTCCCTGTTTGTTTTTTGTTTAAAACCTTAGCTACCAATAATAATCATATCGGATTCGACCTCTTTTGGGGAATCTCCGATGTTTTCTTTGAAAAGAGCCTGCATCCCACTGGAGATTTTGGTGGATAGCTTAGAATCAGCATCTTCATAGATAATAATACCTTCAACATCCGACAGCTTTTCTACAAGGGCCATACCCTTCTCTTGCCCCAGGACAAAGACTCCTGTAGAGAGCGCGTCTGCCTTGGTCGCGCTGTCTGTCACTATTGTCACACTCACGATACCCTCAACAGGATTGCCAGTCCTGGGATCAATTATGTGTGAGTATCGTTTTCCTTCAATGGTAAAGAATTTTTCGTAGTCACCAGAAGTGGATACGGCTTTGTCATTAATTGCAAACGTACCAAGGAGCCCCTCACTCTCACGTGGATGCTGTAGACCGATGACCCATGACTCTCTCCCAGATGGAACCCCAAATGTATAAATATTTCCCGCAAAGTTTATAAGCGCTGAGGTTATTCCGTTTTGTTTCAGCACGCTGGTTGCCCTGTCAACCGCGTATCCTTTTCCAATTCCGCCCAGATCAATCTGAGTACCGGTGTTCTTGAAGAATACCGTCTTTACGGTTACCGGGTCATTCGATAGCGATTTTATTGCTTTTTCTTCAATAATAATATTCTTGTAAGAAACGGATTCAAGTGCAGATTCCAACTCTTCCTTATCGGGGACCCGTCCCTGCTTCTTAAAAAATCCCCACTTTTTCATGAGCGGGCCTATTGTAATATCAAAAGCGCCATCAGTTATTTCGCTATATTGTAAAGATTGTTCAATTATATCCGCAAGCTCTCTGTTGCAATCAGTGGGGCCTGCCGGGGCGTTTCTGTTAACTCCTGACAGTACGCTCTCCTTTTTATAATTGCTCATCAGGTAATCAAGCCGGTTTATTTCCAGGAAGACATCATTGAAGGTTTTTTCTGCTATATATTTATCAGCAGCATAGATAGTGAGTTCAAAAAGGGTGCCCATACTTAAGGACGCTTTTTTGAAAAGCTTTAATTTCTGCTCCTGTCCAGTGCCATCTTCATCGCCATATTTTATCTTTTCCAGTAAGGAAATTCTGTCTGCATTTTTTCCGCTTAAATAGAACTCATCAATCACGGCAAGTATCTTCTTCACGCCCTTACACATGGTAACAACAGACATAGTTGCACCCGAGATATTTATTATGTCTCTATTAATTCGTATTTTGTTTTTAAGCGACTTGCCTTTAAACTGATAGAGAAACCTCTTCTTCGCAATTTCCGAGCCTCTGCTTTCCCGGTAAACGAGAATGGCTATCTTATCGATCTTACCCTTAAGATCTACTGATACTATAAATGTATAAGGATGAAATTTACCTATCTCTTCGGTGATTATTGCGTATCCCATTACCTCGCCTGATTTAATGCCCATATAGACAATAAAAGAATCTTCATAAATTTTTCTTCTCAGCTTGTTTTGAAGTGCGCTCTTTTCCTCTTTTGTTAAAGGTATTACATTAAAGAGTATCTCATCACAATGCGGAAACACCTCCCGTAATGCCTGCTTTTCTGTCAAATAGACCTGAGAGATATAATTGTCGGTTGGTGCTTCGACAGAATCTGTCTGTGCACAGCACGGAGTTGTAATCTCAAATACCAGTGCCAGAATTAATATTATTATTGAGTAAGCGTTAGTATTTTTTATTTTCATGAGTTACTTAACCTTCTTCCACGAGTTCTTCAACTCTTCTTAATACCTCTTCTTCTATCTCTCCAGTAGGTTTCACCCTCTCCCATCTGTACGCCGCACTACCCCCTCTGGGTTTTTGCTGAAGTTGACATCTCACCTTTACAGAGCTAGCCATAATATTGCCGGAAATAGTGACTGTAAGTCGATATCTCTCTTTCCAGTAATCATTAAGAAATCGAGACGTCACCACACTCCTGGCTTTTCTTGTTTGTGAAAAACCTTCGACCCAACCGGTTTTAATGATACCTTTGTCCTTATCTATTTTGTCTAAGGGCAGATTGCCAAGCGACATGATAACAGTTGCCCACACATGCTCAAAGTCATCATTAAAAGACCTGGAGTATTTTGAGGATTGCGAGCCTATAGGACTTCCATCATAAGCCTGATCGCTTGAAGAACGGCCAAACATCGAACACCCTGTTATGAAAAACAGCGAAATGAATAAAAATATTTTTAGACTAGACATGATCTTGCAATTGAGACTCAGAATCTCGAAAAAGATGGTAACAAAAACTATATATTATTGTCAAGTAATTATTGGGGTATTGAGCGTTGAAAGAGGCTTGACAAATTGGTTACACAAAAATGAATGGCGACATAAAAGTGATGGGTGCACTGTGAAAGGAGAAGAAGAAAACGTCAGTGCACCCATCGTGTAGATTATTTGAATTATCAAACGTTGTAGCATTATCAACATAAGAAACACCTAATTAGTTCCTTTAATTGTTATTATTTTTTTACTACTATTCTTCTCACTGTCTAAAATCCCATCTTTCAAACCGGTGATATTAAGCTTCGATAAGTCCTTTTCTAATGGAATATCTCATCAAACCAGCAATATCACGTGTGTGAAGCTTGTCCATTACATGACTCTATGGACTTCAATAGTCTTTGAGTAAATACCCGGAAGCGCCTGCTTTAAGGATTTAATGTACCTACTCTTCATTATTATGTGCCGTGAGGGCCAAAAGTTTGATTTCAGGACACCTCTTCTTGATCTGACGTGTCACTTCATTCCCATTGAGATTAGGCATAGTGATGTCGATCAGAATTATATCAGGAACAAGCGGCCTGGCCTTTTCAAGGATCCTTCTTCCATCTTCCGCCTCTCCAGATTTCTATATCTTCCCGGATGCCAAGGCGGGCTCTGATGCCCTCACTCACTATTGCATGATCATCAACCAATAACACTTTGGTTCTGTACATTTCTCCGTTATACCTCAATAATTGTGCATTATGCGAATTCTTGTTAGTTGTTGAATAGCTGATGGGGCAATTTCTTGTATATCGATGACCATGAACGCCTTGCAAAAACAACGGGAATATTACACTCTCTTGCCTGTTTCTTGGTCACATTCACAAGATTGTGATTAACATAATCGTGTAATACTATTATCAAATCCATAGACGTAGACATCCCTTTCTTAATGACGTTTCTATTCCTGCCGCTCATATGCCTAACATCGTCTGCCCCGATTTTTTTAAGCTCTTTTGGTATACTGCCAAGGTGATCTGCGCCTACTATTAATACGGACATGTTATTTTTCCTCCTATAAAAAAGATGAAAGGCTATTTATCGTTAAATGCATAAAAAATTCAATGTTGCCACCAAATTACTATATCACCTGGATTTTTCTTTGTGGCTTAGTGGCGAAAAATCCATGAAAGATTAATTAATTGCCTTTATGCCATGTTGGTATACTATCGTGCCCATGTTGTGAACATATAAGGTTTAGGCGGCTGTTAATCACGCTGGGCCTTTGGTTAGAATCTGCCCCAGTCTATATCTATCTCCGTCCATATGTTTTGCCCCTGAAACGGCAAGTGCATTTGGGGAGTGAGGATGTCTTTTTGCAAGGCCATTAAAGAAGTTGATTGCCCGATCAGCTTCTCCATATTGCCGCGTTAGACCGATATATCTCTTACAAATATCGCCGAAAGCCTTATTGTCTATTTTTCGTTCCATGCTTTTTTCAAGTATTGCGAGATCTCCATTCAAGTGTTTATCTTTTGGAGAAGTCGCCTTTTTTGTAGACTCTTTTTCCGCGCATCTGTCAGAAAGGATTTTAACCCCGTTTTCAATTTCCCTCAATACCGATCCATCTGCATGGGAAACAGATGAAAAAACGAGTGTGTAGAGAAACAAAATAGCTATAAATATTTTTAAAGACATATACTCCTCCTTATTCAGAAATTTAGTAGAAATGCTAAAATACTTTACACTCAGACACCTTGTCTTCCAGACAATTTTTAACCAACTCACAAAAAGCATAATCATCAATTGTCTTAGCAATTACTACATTTACTCCCATAACCTTTGTGTCCTCCGGCCCAACTGGCAGATAGTTGGAACTCATTAGAATGGTAGGGATCTTAATAATATTATTTATCCTTCTTATTACATCAAGACCGTTCATTTCCGGCATGTTGAGGCCTGTTATTACAAGATCAAAGTTTCGCCTCATAAAGAGTATCATGCCAATGGCACCATTATTTGCGGTAGAAACACGGTAACCTTCATTCAACAATAGCTGTTTAAATATTTTAAGTATCTCTTCATTGTCATCTATGATTAGTATGTTTTTCATCTTATTATTTCCTTTCTCATTAAAATAATCTCTTTCATGCAGAATAATTAAATATGAATCTCTAACCTCTTGCTGAGAATGAGACCAAGTCTCAGTATTAAGTTAAAAAAATCCCTACTCTCTTTGTGTCTAATTCAAAATGATATTTTATAAATTGCTTCTTATTGTTTTCAATGAATAACTGAAACGGTTCGTAATCATCGCATGATTTATATAACTGAGGCCGATGCGTTATACGGGGAGGTGTATAACGCACCTTATCAGCCTCTGTCTAAAACTCAAACAAAATGGACTTTATTAATACCTCAGTCATACATTGTTTGCTTATGTTAAATTAAAAATATGTGGCAACTGAAAAGACTAAACTGTTATTACTTACTTCGTCCCTACGGTCATTCTCCCAGTTCATCTGGTATTCTGCCTTGAATACGGTATCTTCAGTATACCGGTAGTTAATTCCAGGCGTCAATCGTGTCTGTCTTCTATTAGCTGAACCGGGGGTTGGATTATTAATATCAATTCCTCCCAGCCTGACAACGGCAGTAAATGTAGAGTTGTCCGTAAAGAATGATGGCGCACTGTCCTTAAGGAACTGTGGCATGAAATGGTATCTTGGCTCTACATAATACCCCCACATATCTCCATTATATAAATCGCTATTGGGAGTGACAGCGTCAAAATCTCCATCTCTCTCTATTGATGCATGCGCATACTCTCCAACTAGCTCAAATGCACCTCGTTGATACGTCCAGTCAACTGCCTTAATTGTCATTCTGTTACTATCATGCTCATCTATATTTCCCGTGTGGGCAGAGAGACCTACCTCTAACCCAAGAAATGGGCTATACGCCAAACGTCCGACGAATGCAGGGTTCCTGTTATTATCATCCTTCTGGCTTCCCCGTGAGCCCCTTATAAAGCTTTGTCCACCACCAGAAACAGCAGTTCCGTCCTGGGCAGAAAAACCGTTTACCGCATAGATTTCATAGCTAAGTTTTGACAGTTCAGTGGGGTACAATGTACCAAAGAAACCCATTCCTGACTCACTGAGAGTCGTAGGTATGATCCTCCTGCTTATCATCGGCCTGTCTGTGAGGTCCTGGAGGGGTGAATCGTGGGTAAGATTAAACTTGCCGAGAGGAGAGAGGATTATACCCCCACGAAAGTTCAGCCAATCCGCCATAAGGAAATCTATTGTTGCAAATTCTATCTTTAGCTCACCTGTTCTACCTTGAACACCACCTGAAGTTTGAGGTCCTCCATCTTCAATCTCTATTTCAGTTGCGAACTTTACCCTATCAGACACGTCGGAATAAATAAAAGGAATAAGCCTATGCTGACGAAAGGCATTTCCTCCATTTTCATCAAATCTAAGTTCCATGTCCATATATCCACCTATGTAGGTATTTCTTCCAAATCTACGCAAAAACGATTTTCCGTACTGGTTACCAAATATCGGCGAAAGACCCTTATTTTCAAGATCCTGGGACTTTTTAGCCCAATAGAAATCATCAGATGGCAAGGCAGGTGCTGAAATCTTATTTATCTCATCTCTCATGGCCTTAAGTTCATCAGTGGTTTCTGTCTGCTTTTCCAGCTGTTCCTTCAAATCCATCAGCATCTTTTCCATCTGATCTACCTTCACCCTCAGGCCTTCGTCAGGCCCTTGCCCATAAACTCTGGGGCACACCGCACCAAAAACCAAGGCGGATAGACAGAGAAACATAATAGTATACTTCTTCATAAAACACTCCTTTCAAAGTACCAAAACTACAATAAAATTGTACTGAGTCTCATTCTCAGCATATTATTAAAAAAATATAATTATTTATCTTCGTGCTTGCAAAAAAAACGCACAATACATTTAACACCATACTATAAATTGCGACTCAATCTCAACAAGCGGTTAAAAAAAAAGTAAACTTGTTTTAATTTTTATCAGCGTCATCCGGGTAGGTTTTGCTTTCATACATTAAACGCAAGGCTAAAGCCTCGTCCTACATCTTTTCCGGCAGTTCGGGTATTAAATGCCGTACACGCAAAAACCCAACCGGACGCTACTGAATTTTTATGGAAAAACGGCACGCAATCAATCGCCAAGGATAAAAAAACAGACGAGAATGCACTTGAGACTGAGTCGCAATTTATACAATCTTACCTATTCCGTTTTAAATGTCAACATTTTTTTGATTTTATAAAGCAATTATTTTTTAATCAAGCTGTCCTTTTCAAATAGTAACCAGTTAGGTTTTTATACGAATTCAGTTTTTTTATATTTGACGGAAGAGCTACCGCGATTATACTTTCACCATATTCACTTTACATGAATGTGAAAACAGAACATAAGAGGGATGAAATTTTGTTGCTACAGTCTATCTTGTTTATTGTAGGAATTACTGGTGTATACTTTGGCGCCGAATGGCTGGTCAAGGGCTCTTCCAGGCTATCACACGATCTTGGAATAAAGCCCATCGTAATAGGCTTGACCGTTGTCGCCTTTGGCACTTCCAGCCCTGAATTAGCAGTTAGTTTGACGGCTTCTATAAAAGGGTCAAACGACATAGCTATCGGGAATATTATCGGAAGTAATATAGCCAATATCGGCCTTATTCTTGGCATTGCCGCTATTGTTCTTCCCTTAAAGGTTGAAAAAGTCATAATGAAACGCGAACTGCCATTGATGATTGGAATCTCAGCCGGACTTTATTTTATGGCAATAGACAGGAAGATTGGATTTATTGATGGATTGCTTCTTTTTACAGGGATTATACTTTATATAGGTTATCAGATTTATAATACGTTGAATTATAAGAAAGAGACAAGAAATTCAACGGGTAACACGGAGGATATCCCTGCTCGCGCCTCATCGGTAAACTCTTCCTGTCTGCAGGCAGATTCCAGTATTCCTGACGACAAAGCAGATATGCCAGAGAGTACAAAGGAAAGGAGTCAGACAAGGAGGGATTTACTATTTTATATAGTTTATATTATAATTGGATTAGCATGCCTCTTAGTCGGTTCGCATATATTAGTTAAATCTGCAATTTTTATAGCCGGCAGCTTCGGGATTAGTGAAATGGTTATTGGAATGACGGTAGTTGCTTTTGGTACCTCAGTACCGGAAATGGCGACATCCGTTGTAAGCGCCCTCAGGAAAGAGGCAGATATTTGCGTAGGAAATGTGATTGGCAGTAATATCTTCAACATACTCATGGTTCTGGGGTCTGTAGCATTGGTAAGACCATTGAATGTGGCGAGAGAGGCTCTTTTTTTTGAGTTCCCTATCATGCTCCTCTTCTCTTTGGCCTTAATACCGATGATAAGAGGCAACATGAGGGTTAACAGACTTGAAGGCATTGTGCTGGTTTCAGGATACTTTGCATTTATTTTTTTACTGTTTCGATAAATACTTGGCCCACGAAAAATCACGAAGAAAAAATAATGAATTCTGAGTTTGATGTTCAAAACATTTATCACGCAAAGCCGCCAAGAACGCAAAGAGAAAAAAGATTTTTGCCTTTTAATTCCTTTTTTGCATTTTCTTAGCGATCTCTGCGGCTTTGCGTGATAAATGTAAATTTCTATAATTAAATAATTTCGTGGGCGATAATGACATTACTAATAATTTTATCCATACTTTCATTACCATTAACGGCGGTATGCTATTTTTATTCGAAGATTAAGTTGTCTCTTTTCTTTGCCTTAATATTTTTTGTGTCGAATATAATATTTGCGCATGGTCTTCTCTACGAAAATTACACGATTTTCTTTTATCTGCTCATAATGCCGTGTGTTGTATTTCCCGTTTCCTGTCTGATAGCGTTTGCGTTAGACATGAAGTATGGAATATTCTGCATCGATACCTCTTTTTCGTCAATAGTAGCATGGGTCATTTCTCCAATATTACTTCCCATAAATTTAATTATTTTATCCCTTGGAAACTACTAAAAAGATATTTATAAGTGCGGGTGAAACGTCCGGTGATATGCACGGTTCAAACCTGATGCGCGAGATACACAAAAAAAATCCGTCAATAACGTTCTACGGTTTAGGAAGAAATAGAATGGCTGAGGCAGGTCTGCAATGTATTCACGACATGAGTTCCCATTCCGTCATGTGGCTGCAGGCGTTGAAAAAGATTCCCGGATTATGGAATGTATTTAAAAACTGCACTAGTTTTTTTGATGAAGAGAGGCCCGAACTGGTCATCCTGATTGACTACGTGGGTTTTAATCTCTACCTGGCCAAGGCTGCCAGGAAAAGAAATATACCAGTTATGTATTATATTAGTCCTCAACTCTGGGCCCATGGATCATGGCGGATCAAAAAGATTAAAAAATTTGTAGATAGGATGGTGGTCATCTACCCTTTTGAAGAAACATTCTATACTGATGGAGGTGTCTCTGCAAAATACGTTGGGCACCCGCTTTTTGATGAGCTTAACAGGAGGAATATAGACGATGTCCTCATTGAAAAAATGAGATACGGAGAAGACAAAACAATTGTTTCACTATTGCCCGGAAGCCGCAAACAGGAGATAAGGAGATTGCTGCCTATTCTCCTGGAGACCGCAAATGCCATTCGTGAAAAAATCCCATCAGTCAAATTCCTTTTATCATGCAGCAATACAAGAAACCTGGAACTGATTGAAGGCATCACAAAGAGTTTTACCTCTGCAAATAATCAAAGGTTATCGATAGAAATAGTTGCAGAAAAGATCTCTGAAGTGATCAAAGCCTCTTCGCTCTGTATCGCGAGTTCGGGAACGATTGTTCTTGAAATAGCAAATTATCATGTACCCATGGTAATTTTCTACCGTATCTCACCGTTTTCCTATTTCGTTTCAAAACCACTTATTGATACACCTTATATAAGCCTGGTCAATGCGATTGCGGAAAAAGAAATTGTTCCGGAGAAAACCATGTACAGGGATGACTATAAATGGCTGGCTTCAAACGCAACCGAGCTCTTATTAAATGAAGAAAAAAGAGAGACATGTATTGCCGGGCTTAAAGAGATAACATCCTTAGTTGGATCTCCCGGTGCATCTGCAAAAGCGGCTGATGAAGCATTGAGTATGATATAAGTTAAACTCTTTGGTAAGTCTCATATTGCAAAGGCTGCGGTATAGAAAAACCCGAATCAGATGCCGTAATCATGAAATTCCAATACCAGAGCATAAATTTAAACGTCCTCACACCATCCCATTATTTATTATCCCTGCTGATGCCGTTACCAGAACTCCGCTTTCACTAAGAATTTATCCTGATCTGCGAATCCAGTTTCTGCTCGACCATCCACTCAGGAAGTTCAGGTTTTCTGGTTTTTGCCTTTTTGCTAAATGGACCCCATAACAATTTGCAAATATCCGAGATCGTCATATACCGACTGAACTTGCGAAGGAGCCTGAATGTAGCCACGGGACGAAGGAGCAGCAGATAACCAAACAACAACATATACCCCTTTTTTCTTGCCTGGTGGACTACTTCACTCGGAAGAATTGTGGGATCGATGTCTGAACATTTAAACCACTTATGCCAATCACGGTCATCATCGATAATACCCCTTTCTACATATTCCTGCCATAGAGGAGTTCCACGGTAAACACATAATCGACTAAAGCTAAATGTGTCGAGTTTAAGCCGGACGGCAAATCGAAAACTCTCCAGAATGTCTTTAACGGTT
>JAIQZR010000190.1 GCA_021777035.1 Candidatus Scalindua sp.
ATTCGTAAATAACAAATTTTCTCAGATAACCAACTATGCACCTGGTGAAATAATTGGAAAGAACATTCTTCTTTTGCAATCTGATGAAGAGTCGTCCGAAGTATTTAAGGAGATGAAAGGGAAAGTTCTCTCAGATGAAGAATGGAGGGGAGAGCTTTGCGTTAGAAAAAAAGATGGTACGCCTGGTTTGAAATATACGGTTGCCTTGCCGGTGAAAGACATAAAAGGTGACATTATTTCCTTTGTTTTAGTTAAGGAAGAGATTGCTAAACGAAAGAAGATGGAAGATCAGTTATTTAAGTCAGAAACGCTGAATATCATGAGGACAATAACTGCCGGGGTGGCCCACGAGTTTAATAATATTCTTGGCGTCGTTCAAGGTAATGCGGAGTTGCTGGAAGGGGGTTTTGAAGATGAAACGGAATTGAAAAATGGGCTACATGATATTTTGAATGCGAGTGAAAAAGGAGCTGGAATAGTTAGGAATATGATTACTTCTATAAGCTCAGATAGAGACGTCTTCGATTACATTTTTCTTGATTTAAAGCAATTAATAATTCAGGCGATAGATTCTACCGTACCGGGATGGAGAAATATAGCTCATACCGGAGAGATCAAATATGAAATAGACAAAAACAGCATGAAAGGAATACCTGACGTATTTTGTGATCCTTTAGAGTTAGGAGATGTGTTTACAAATATAATAAACAATGCACTGGATGCAATGCCTGATGGCGGCTGTATTTCATTTGGCACATGGAGTAGTGAGGATACGGTGTTTGTAAGCATTTCTGATACAGGCAAAGGTATGTCAGAAGAGGTAAAGAGGAAGATATTCGATCCGTTTTTCACCACAAGAAGGCCGCAAAGGACCGGGCTGGGTATGAGTATAGCCTATAGTGTAATGGAGAGACATGATGGCAGGATAGAGGTGGAAAGTGAGTTGGGTAAAGCAACAACTATTACATTGTGTATTCCTGTCAATAATGGGATTAAACAGCAAAAACTATCATCAAGGCCTGCCCGGGGTTTAATGGTTAAGGGGCTCAGCATCCTTGTGGTAGACGACAAAAAGGAGATATGCAATATACTGGATAAATTCTTTTCCGGTGTGGGTCATACGGTTAAGACTGTTAACAATGGAACTGAGGCCATTGAGCTGGCAAAGAGAGAAGATTATGACCTTGTGTTATGTGATCTGCTCATGATTGATGTAACTGGGTATGCAATAAAGGCACTGAATGATTTAGATAAAGTACCAAAGATTGGCATGCTCACAGATTGTGACGTAAACCTCACATCTGCAGAGAGAAATGCTTTGAAGGTAGATTTTATCATTAACAAACCTCTTAAATTATTAGAATTGACAAGTAAAATAAATGTTGTTTTCGATAACGGATAAAGAACGGAATTGAGAGGGCTGCTTCGCTTGATCCATCGTCACTTAGCTGCGTATTTGTTTTATAGCGGTTGTAAAGAGCTTACTTCCTTAATAAGTTGTCTATAAGGAAAATTTTTACCGGGACATGCCGTACCTTTTTGAATAACCTGACTGTGTTTGACGATGTGTGAATTAGGGATGTTATATCTTTCAGAGAAATAAGCGACCAGACTTGTAAGAGATTTGAATTGGTTGTCTGTAGGCCCGTTGTCCTCTTCAAAGTTTCCAACAAGGCAAATACCAATAGAAATTCGATTAAGATCCATATTGGCGGTGTGCGCGCCATGAATCTGTTTTTTCCATCTGTCACCTACTTCGATCTCACCATTGCCTGAACCGTTGCCGTTGCCGATGACAAAATGATATGCCAGACCATTCGACCACTTTTTTTCCTCTCTATGATATCTGTCAAAGTTATCTGCATTTCCTTCTTCAGTAGCACTGTGATGTAATACTACATATTCCCACTCATTTTCTTCTACATCGACTCTGCACAACTCCTCAATGTGAATGGTAACCTCCCTTTCAACACTGATGAATGGTAAGTAAATGAAAAGCCCTGTTGCTATTACAAACAGAGCAATTGAGAATATTATGGCATGCCGTTCAACTATCTTCATAGTGTCGTTTTGGTTAAAGCAAGGCATAAGAGGAATATTATTATTTTCTTTCAGGGTGTGAGCGCATTAAAAAGACTTATGCTTACGTACCTGAAAAATCCCCTTAATAACAGTGTTTTATAGAAATATTGAGACAGTAAATCAAGAATAATATACTTGAATACTGATGCCTACCTTGACACTTTATTACAATTGTGATAGTATCCTGCAATATTATTATGATTTAAAACATTTGTAAGGGCTTTAACTACAATGGCTTATGGAAGTTTTGCCGAAGTCGTTCTGGACATACCTCTCAATAAAAAATTTCACTACAAAATCCCACCATCTTTTGCAAATCAGATAGAAATTGGTAAAAGGGTTAAGGTGCCTTTCGGGGGGAGGACCGTCGTGGGGTATTGTGTCGGGCTGACCAATATATCAGATGTAAAAACACTTAAGGACATAATACAGGTAATTGATGCAACACCTATCTTGAATTCCAAAATGTTAGGAGTTGCGGAATGGATGGCTAATTTTTATTTTTGTGGTTTGGGTGAAGCCCTGGAATCTTTTCTACCTTCTGTGGTAAAGAGGGGTATGAAATCCAGGACAATAAACGTTGTAAGACTATGTAAAGATGGAGTCTCTGTAAAAGACATGATTTCCACAATCAAAAAGAAAGCACCAAAACAGGCAAGGGTACTGGAAGTTCTCGCTGAAGTAGGCGAGATGGCATTTCCGGAATTAGCAAGTATCAGCAAGTGCAAAATGGATAGTATTAATAGACTTCGAGATCAAGGCTTTATTACCCTTGATAAAAGAGAAGTAAGCGACTCCATCTTTGCAGGAAAACACTTTAAAAAAACATGCCATTTATCTTCAACCAGAGAACAGGAAGTAGCAATCAAACTCATTAAGAGAAAAGTAAGAGAAAGAAAGCATAGTACTGTCTTGCTGAAAGGAGTTACAGGAAGCGGCAAGACAGAGGTCTATCTTCAGGCAATCTCAGAAGTAATTACTTTGGGTATGACAGCCATTGTGCTGGTCCCCGAAATATCTCTTACACCACAAACTATTGAAAGGTTCAAATCCCGTTTTGATAGAGTTGCCGTCTTGCATAGCAGTTTGACCGAGAGACAAAGAAGTGATCAATGGTGGGATATTAAGAATGGCAATGCGGACGTTGTTGTTGGCGCCCGTTCGGCAATATTTGCTCCTTTAGAAAATGTGGGACTTATCGTAATTGACGAAGAACATGAGAATACATTCAAGCAGGACACCTCTCCGCGTTATAACGCTCGCGATGTGAGCGTAGTCAGGGCTGCATATGAAAATGCTGTGGTTGTGCTTGGTTCCGCGACACCTTCTCTTGAAAGTTTTTATAATTCAAGTATTGGTAAGTATGAATGTGTAACTTTGAAGAATCGGGTTGGACACAAACCTCTCCCCAGGGTGGAAGTAATTGATATGCGACGAGAAATATTTAGAGGTACAGGGCAAAAGCAGATATCAAATTATCTGGAACTTAGCATGAAGCAATGTCTTTCTAAAAAAGAGCAGGTGCTGTTACTTTTAAACAGACGCGGGTTTTCACCTTTTATAAGTTGTAGAAGATGTGGATTTGTATTAAGATGTGAGAGATGTGACATATCTCTTACATATCATAAAAAGAAAGATGCGGTGATATGCCATTATTGCTTTGCGAATGAACCTGTTCCCAGAGAATGTCCCGATTGCTGTTCTCCTAGTATACGTTTTCTGGGTTTTGGCACGGAGAGAATGGAGGAACTGGTCAGGGCCAGATTCCCTCAATACAAACTTTTGAGGATGGATAGCGATACAATGAGGGGGAAAGATTCCCACGAAAAGGCGTTAAGTGCTTTTCGGTGCGGCGATATAGATATCCTTCTAGGAACTCAGATGATAGCAAAAGGCCTTGATTTTCCAAACGTTACTTTAGTCGGCGTGCTTTCTGCGGATACAATTGTCAATCTGCCTGATTTTCGAGCAAGTGAGAAAACATTCCAACTGCTTTGCCAGGTTGCGGGAAGAACGGGAAGAGGCTCAAAAGGAGGGAAGGTTATCGTTCAAACTTATAATCCTGAACATTACAGTATTAAGTCCGCCGCGTTACACGACTACGATGGATTTGCCAAAAAAGAACTTGAATATAGAAAGCAACTTTATTATCCTCCATATGGAAGATTGGCCAGAGTTGTCTTGCGTGGAAAGAAGGAGCAGGATGTTAAAGAAAAGGCCTCGAATATTGCAGAAAAGCTAATGAATGCGATAAAATCTTCCAATGGTTCGCTTCTGGCTGGTTTGCGTAAAGACAAAGTTGGAG
>JAIQZR010000020.1 GCA_021777035.1 Candidatus Scalindua sp.
GGAAAAGGCGGAAATGGACAAGAAGGTAACAATTTCTCATGGCAGGGCAAGTCTTGTTGGAGAAATAAATAAAATGGCAAATGAAGGATTACGTGACAGATACGGTATGGAACTGGTTGATGTAAGGATAAAGCACGTTAACTATGTACGTGCGGTTATACCTAAGATATTTGACAGGATGCGTTCGGAAAGGATAAGGATTGCAAACAAATATGAGTCTGAGGGCAGGAGAGAAGAGGCGGAAATAATGGGGCATATGAAGAAGGAATTGGAGAAGATAGAATCCGAAGGCTACAAGATAGCAACTGAGACTAGAGGTGACGCAGATGCAGAAGCAGTAAAAATATACGCGGATGCTTACGGGAAAGATCCTGATTTTTACTCTTTTACAAAGACTCTTGAAACGTATGAGAAAACAGTTGGCGATAACACCCGTTTGTATTTAAGCACAGATAGTGATTTTTATAAGTATATAAATGGTTTTACGGAAAAATAAGTAAATCCAAACAGAACAAAGCGGTATGAACTATCATCCTTCTTTTTCTTGCTCCCCGCCTGAATGATGAGTCGGGCAGGGACAGGCAAGGGGACACTGGTTCGAGTCCCGTATCGTCCAAATTGTGATACATGGACTTTCCCCGGACAAAAAACGCCGAGGACTTAGAATAAGTGCAAGGTGGCAAAATACCATAGAAACCTTTCTATGGCTTATATTAAAAAGGATTTATTAGATACTATCTTGGTGCTGTATGTGTTAGTATGCATCGAGATTAGAATTTTTAGAGTTATACGGAGGTGTATTATCAAGAAATTATTTCCAATATTTTTAGGGTTAATAAGAGGTTTAGTCGAACTGGTAGTAGGAAGTAAACGAAAGAAGAAAACCGTTGAGGTAAAAGCGAGTTAATTAATTGCCAATATTTTTTTCTTTATGCAAACGTCTATGTTCTTCAAATACTGAGGGGTGTAGGCGTTTTCTTACCAGCCCAGCCCAAACCCCATTTTACCGGTAATATTTCTATGAATCATTTCCGCGCTCTCTTTTCTATGATTTGCCGTTTTTAGTCCGGAATTCAATATTTTGGTAGGAGCCGTCTCCCGACGGCGAGCGTAGACGTTTAAATGCAATAATTCGATCGCCAACGGGATGCTTGCATATTTTCGCTGAAGGCTTAACTTGGTGTATAGGAATTTCAATATTTTGGTAGGAGCCGTCTCCCGACGGCGAGCGAATATTACCCACCGTGGTATGCGAACCACGGTGGCCAACCCGCCCGTACCTAACCGGATGATGCTGGATATAATTAAAATTTATCTTAATCATCAGATAACATATAGAAAAAGAAAGTGAGAAAAGTTGAAAGTAATAACCAAGAAACATAGCCATAGCCATATACAGAGCGAGAGTCTTTATCAGGAGAATTTCAGAAAAGCTTTTCTGAAAAAGAAGAAACAGTCGCAGGGGCCTTTGACAGTAAGCGCAACACCTCATTTCCGGAAGAGATGAATAGTGAGCCTATATGTTCAGAAGCAATTAGGGATTGAGAAGGAGTAACAGGAATTTTTTGTATAAAAACAGCACTTTATAACTTCTTTTGTGACTTTTTAGATATACTTTTCCCTCGGTTTTTTAATCTTTTCTTACGATATATTTTGACAATTTTCACTGTCAAAATATATGAAGCACCGCCAGCAAAAAAGCCTACAATTACTCCACCAAGCAATAGATGGGCATAAATTTTTCTGCCTAACGTACTCATGATTCGAAACTGATGATAAATTTCCCAAAAATCCAGGACAATTAATTTGTGTGCAATCTTATTTATTATAAGGTGAGCGTTCCTTTCGTCAGGTCCTGGCAAAAGGTATTTTCCCACCCTGTATGTAAAAAAATAAATTGGCAGAAAAGTTAATGGATTGGTAATCCATACTGCCGCCATTGCTGCTGGCCTATTAGCATTCATGCAAGTTGCTAAAAATGTTGCAATCAACATTTGAAAACCCATTAACGGAAAAAATCCAACAAATATTCCTGTAGCGATTCCCAGCCCAATTGCTTCGGGAGATCCGCGTAACATAATAAGCCTCCGGATAAATCTGCGAATTTTTAATAGGGGAAGTTTGAATTTTATCATTAAAAATAAAAAAGAATTAACTCTGTTGTTTAATCATAAAAAACCCAATCGAGACGGTATTTTCCAATGACCTTTACTAACGGTCTTACAACGCTATATGTTGTCTTTATCGCTAGCCCATATGGCGCTAAACTGAACCATGTTGACGGCGTTTCCAGTTTTCGTTTTACAGTTCGTGGTACAGAAGTAGGGCTCAAGTCAACGGGTGCCGAATTAAAGTCTCCCAGCATGATAACCGGATGATCAATGTCTTTAATATAGTGAAGAATTTCAGCGATCTGCTGTTCGCGGGCCTTTGGTAAGCATTTAATTTCAAGATGAATATTATTATTAATAATAGTTGATTGTATCGGTATGTAATTATTATGCGTAATTAGTTGGTAAATAGAAGGGGTTCCATTTTTGGCAATAACTTAAACAATAAAACTCACAACGTGCATTTTATGATACATCCCGCATGCATACAACTTTAATTTTTTTGATGTTAAAGGTGGCAATTACTTAAGAGCTGTTACTAGAGTAACAATGATTACAAAAAAATGCGCAGTTTGCCATTCAGACAAAAAAACAGGGGATTTGATAGGTGCAATCTCATACATCTTACCTCTTGAAAAATACTTACGGTAAATTGTGATTATGCAAAGATCATTATTCTTCAGCTGCCTCTCGCAACTATGCCACTCATAGTGTTGTCAGAGATCAAAAAATCAAAGAGGCTTAATCATGTTGATTGAATCCGAACGTTTTGATTCCGGCTTCAGGTCTGATCCGGCAAGCTGTACAAAATTGTCTCAATTATAAACATTACTGTCGAAAATAACTACAAACTCTTTATCTTTAAAACTGGTTTTTAGACGTACTAATTGCTTTCCCAGTTGTAATTTTTGAAATTTTCTGTTTTAGCAAAACTGTTTAACCCGAAACAGGACTTTTGGCAGGCAACCGAAAGGATAGAAAATTTTTCCCGTTGAAGATAATTATAAGCATATTCCATTTGCGGATTTACGAAAAAATCTATTTTTTTAAATCACTTTAGCAAATTTTTACGGATACTTAAAATAAGCTGGATACCGTGGGTTTTCGATAAAAGGCTAAGCTTTTAATTTATCAAGCGTGATTATATATGCACAATTGGCAGCTATTTTGCTAGCTCTATGGTGCGTCATCATTCAGAACTGTAATTGTCTTACTTTTCAAAATTTAATAAGACAGGTGGTTAATAGTAATTTTATGCAAGATAGTGTTAAAAAAGAAAAACTTAAAACCATTGCCTTTGTCCATCACAAGGGTGGTACAGGAAAAACGACTTCCTGCATAAATATTGCTGGTTGGCTCGTAAAAATGAAGAAACAGGTATTGGTAGTAGATTTAGACCCACAGGGCAATGCTACTGCCGGTTTAGGAATTGATAGAAAAACCGTTGATAGCTCAACGTATGACTTATTGTTTGCCCAAGAAAGGGTAGGTAATATTATACTAGAGACGGATTCCGGTATACACCTTGCGCCTTCTTCCCTGGATTTATTGGCTGTAGAGACTCATATGCCCAGTCAGATTGACAATACCGGTATACTCAGGGAGAAATTAAGTGATATTGGAATCTATTTTGACTATGTGCTAATAGATGTGCCACCGGGTTCTACATTACTTATGATTAATGGAATCGTTGCTTCTGAGAATATAATAATACCATTAGATTCAGGGATATTTGCGTACGAAACAATGGAGACCCTTAAAACACTCCTTTTATATCTTAACGAGGAAATCGGGATTGAAACTAATGTGATGATGATGCTTTTAAGAAAATATTCATCATCCATGTTTGATAATGGACAGATCTCAATAGTCAGGAAATTGTTAAAAAGTTTTATAGATGAAAATCTTGATTCGGAAGTAGATATTTTCAATATCCCATATTCAAAGCAGATTTTTAAGGCACAGATGAATGGTCTGCCGATTTCACATTATGCACCATATTCTACTGTTGGCAAGGTGTATGAACGAATAGCAAAAAAAATATTAAAGAAATATTAAAGATTTGATACTGAAGATTGAAAAATTCTTTTGTCTTTCTCTGCTCTCTTAGCGCCATCGCGAGAGGTAATTTTCTGTTTTGCTGATGGCAGCGCAGCGAAATGACCAATTTAAACAAAGGGAGGTAATATTTATGTCAAAATTGATTAGAAAACCCGGAAAAAAGGCCTTATTTAATTTTGATGGAGCGGGTACCGCAACGATTGATGAAGAAGAGGGAGTGTTTGGTAGCGATGCAGAGGCACAGTTAAGAGAGCTCTTGGATGCATTAGAGGCATTAAGAAAAGGAGACTTGACAAAAACATTAAGAAAGGAACGAGAGGGTATATTCAGTGAGTTGGCAGATTCATATAATGGAGTAGTCAATATTCTCCGTCGTTTTAGTGGAGAGGTTACTCAAGTAGCCAGAGAGGTTGGTACAGAAGGCAAACTTGGTGGTCAGGCGAATGTAGAAGGTGTAGGTGGAACCTGGAAAGAGCTAACAGATAATGTTAACGCGATGGCAACCAATCTTACTGACCAGATAAGAAACATAGCAACGGTAGCAACCGGTATTGCCAATGGCGATCTGACACAGAAGATTACAGTAGAGGCACAGGGCGAGATATTAGAGGTAAAAGATGTTGTTAATAATATGGTTGACATGCTGGGTGCATTCGGAGGAGAAGTTACCCGAATAGCCAGAGAGGTGGGCACAGAGGGAAAGCTTGGTGGAAAGGCAGATGTACCCGGGGCCACAGGGGCCTGGAAAGAGCTAACAGATAACGTCAACGCACTGGCTTCCAACCTGACCAACCAGATAAGAAATATTGCAACAGTGGCAACCGGTATTGCCAATGGAGATCTGACACAGAAGATTACGGTAGAAGCACAGGGCGAGATATTAGAGGTAAAAGATGTTGTTAATAATATGGTTGACATGCTGGGTGCTTTTGGAGGAGAAGTTACCCGAATGGCCAAAGAGGTGGGCACAGAGGGAAAGCTTGGTGGAAAGGCTGATGTGCCAGGGGCAGCAGGTACATGGAGAGAGCTTACTGATAATGTCAACGCGCTGGCCTCCAACCTGACCAATCAGATAAGAAACATTGCGGCGGTAGCAACCGGTATTGCCAACGGAGACTTGACTCAGAAGATAACTATTGATGTGAAAGGTGAGATTCTGGAGCTGAAAGATATAATAAACACGATGGTAGACAATCTCAATCTATTTGGTGGTGAGGTTACACGTGTTGCCAGAGAGGTGGGAACAGAAGGAAAGCTTGGCGGTCAGGCAGCAGTACCCGGAGTGGCTGGCACATGGAAAGAGCTGACGGCGAATGTAAACAACATGGCCGACAACCTGACCAATCAAATACGTAACATAGCGACGGTAGCAACCGGTATCTCAAATGGAGACTTATCTCAGAAGATTACAGTAGAAGCACAGGGTGAGATATTGGATATGAAGAATATTGTTAATAATATGGTAGATGTTCTTAGTGTATTTGGAGGTGAAGTCACTAGAATTGCACGAGAGGTGGGGACAGAAGGAAAACTTGGCGGTAACGCAGAGGTGCCTGGAGCGGCTGGAACGTGGAAAGAACTTACGGACAACGTTAATAAGCTGGCATCCAATCTTACTAATCAAATACGTAACATAGCGACGGTAGCAACCGGTATTGCCAATGGAGATCTGACACAGAAGATTACGGTAGACGCACAGGGTGAGATATTACAAGTAAAAGATATAATAAACACGATGGTAGACAATCTCAATCTATTTGGTGGTGAGGTTACACGTGTTGCCAGAGAGGTGGGAACAGAAGGAAAGCTTGGCGGTCAGGCAGAGGTGCCTGGGGTGGCCGGCACCTGGAAAGAGTTGACGGCGAATGTAAACAACATGGCCGACAACCTGACCAATCAGATAAGAAACATTGCGGCGGTAGCAACCGGTATTGCCAACGGAGACCTGACTCAGAAGATAACTATTGATGTGAAAGGTGAGATCCTGGAGCTGAAAGAGATAATAAACACGATGGTAGACAATCTCAATCTGTTTGGTGGTGAGGTTACACGTGTTGCCAGAGAGGTGGGAACAGAAGGAAAGCTTGGCGGTCAGGCAGCAGTACCCGGGGTGGCTGGCGCATGGAAAGAGCTGACGGCGAATGTAAACAACATGGCTTCCAACTTAACCAGTCAGATCAGAAACATCAGTATTGTCGCAATTGCTATTGCCAATGGAGATTTGACACAGAAGATTACGGTAGAAGCACAGGGCGAGATATTAGAGGTAAAAGATGTTGTTAATGATATGGTTGACATGTTGGGTGCTTTTGGAGGAGAAGTTACCAGAATGGCCAAAGAGGTGGGCACAGAGGGAAAGCTTGGTGGAAAGGCTGATGTGCCAGGGGCAGCAGGTACATGGAGAGACCTTACCGATAATGTTAATGCAATGGCCGCCAATCTGACCAATCAGATACGCAACATAGCGACGGTGGCATCCGGTATCGCCAATGGAGACTTAACTCAGAAGATAACAGTGGATGCACAGGGCGAAATATTAGATGTAAAGAATATTGTCAATGAGATGGTTGACAACCTGAATAGCTTGGCATCTGAGGTGTCAAGGGTTGCTCAGGTAGCCGGTGTAGAAGGGAAATTAACAGAGCGGGCAAAAGTTGAAGGTGTGGCAGGAAGCTGGAAAGATATTGTGGGTACATTAAATAATCTGATTGATTCAATTGCAAAACCAATTCAAGAAGTAATACGACTATCATTGGCATTATCAGATGGAGACATTTCACAAAGATTTGTACTTGAGGCAACAGGAGATTTCAAGGTTTTAACAGACGCTATTAACAAGTCCTTTGAAGATCTTGGATTACTTATACAGATGACAATAGGCAGTTCTATAAAAGTAGCGACTTCATCTAATCAATTAGCCGGCACTTCAGCACAGGTTAATAACGCTCTATTAGAAGCGTCAAAGACAACACTACAGATAGCCAGCGGTGCAAATAACCAGTCTAAAAAATTAGAAGGAAGTACCAAAATTGTAGCAGATCTTTCCCGTTCAATACAACAGGGTGCGAATAATGCCAAGACAGCCGCTAATACTACTCAAGAGGTGGCAAAACTTGCACGAAAAGGTACTGAATCCGGAAAGCAGGCAGTAGATAGATTACAGATTATAAATGATGTTGTAAGTAGTAACGCGGAAACAGCTAAGGATTTGGATAAGCGTGCTAAAGAGATAGCCGTGATTGTTGGAACGACTAAAGATATTGCAGATCAGACAAACCTTCTTGCTTTAAACGCGGCTATCGAAGCGGCCCATGCGGGAGAAGCAGGTAGAGGCTTTGCTGTTGTAGCCGATGAAATAAGGAAACTCGCTGAAGGTACAAAGAACGCAGCAGTTCAGATTGAGAAAATGGTATATGATGTTGGGCAGGCGACAACTGAAGTTGTTGTCAGTATGTCAGCAGGAACACAACAGGTTTCGGAAAGTATTGATATTGTGAACCAGGCATTGTCCGTGTTAGACCAGATAGATGTTGGAACCCAGGAGGTTACTTTGAAAGCTCAGGAAATATCATCATCTTCGGCAGAACAAGCAGGGAGTGCCCAACAAGTAGCAAATACTATAGAAGAAATAGCCGCAACAAGTGAACAGGCCGCTACTGGTGCAGGGCAGCTTTCAACCTCTATCCAGCAGCAAACAGCATCTATGCAACAGATAACATCATCCGCCCAAACATTATCTTCGTTATCAGAAGAACTGAGAACTGCGTTAAAAAGATTTAAGCTAAATGAAGAGTAAGACTTTTCTCTACCCTGTTTGTGAGAGGATTGTTTTTGTTTTACCAGAGACTAATAATCAATTAAAGTGGATGGAGGACGAGTATGAACGAGTCAAAATTTACCCAGAAAAAACTAAAAAATTTGGAAATACACAAATTAACGGATATTGTTCAGTTGATAGTTTTTCGTTTGGGAGATGAAGAGTTTGGAGCGAATATAGACCAGGTCAGGGAGATTATATGGAAAGGCCTTATCACACCAATACCTGATTCTCCGGATTTTATTAAAGGCGTTACCAATGTAAGAGGCGAGATTGCTGTGATAATAGACCTTAAACAACGGTTTTTTCTAGGGATGAAACAGAAAACCGAGGATAAACACATTATAATGGTAGAACAGGATAAGACCCTCTTTGGGCTTGTAGTTGATGAGGTTACTGAGGTTATGAGGCTTCCCAAAACAGATATAAAAGCTTCTCCTGAATTTGTAACTAAGATAGACCGTGTATATATGAGTGGCGTATTAACGCTTGAGAATCGTTTAATAATGTTACTTGATTTAGAAAAGGTACTTTTAGAAGATGAACTGGCCAAATTAAGTGAAATTCGAGTAAGACATAGTACTGCTATTGAACATGCTCTGGAGGATGTTCAAACTGCTGAAAGTATAGACGCAAGCTGCGAAGAGTATAGCCACAAAACGTAACACCAGGAAGAACGCAACTACGAATAAAGTCAAAAACGGAATACCACAGAAACATAATGAAATAATATCCGGTAGAATATTGTTTAAGGAGAAATAATGTGCTCAAAAAAATTCTCATTATAGATGACTCGCTGTTTATGAGAACTATATTAAAAGATTATTTGCCTGATGAGTATAAGGTAATTGAAGCCGCCTCAGGTTCTGAAGCAATGGAAAAATTTATGAAAGAGAAACCTGATTTAACGTTGTTGGATATCATCATGCCGGACGGTGAAGAAGAGGGCCTAAATGTTCTAAGGAATATAAAAAAAATAAACCCAGAAGCAAATGTTGTGATGGTTACCGCTGTTGGACAGAAAACGGTAAAGGATGAGTGCGCAGAAATGGGAGTTAAAGATTATATCTTAAAACCTTTTGATGAAAAAGAGATCATTGAAATGGTGAATAAATATCTTGCTTAGTACTTAAAGTGATCTAACGTGTATAAAGTGGCAAAGGTAAGAGGGGCGAGGATCCGCGTTTTGGTAGTAGATGACTCTCTCTTTATGAGAATGCTTGTATCTGATATGCTCAATTCCGATCCGGATATTGAAGTTATAGATACGGCAAAGAATGGAAGAGAAGCAGTAGAAAAAACATACTGGAAGAGACCGGATTGTATTACGCTGGATCTGGTAATGCCTGGTTGGAATGGTTTAACTACTCTAGAAAATATTATGATAGAGACTCCGACCCCTGTGATTGTCCTTTCTGCACACAGTAAAAAGAATGCTGCTATAACTATCAAATGTCTTAACGCTGGCGCCGTTGGTTTTGTCCTTAAACCTTCAGGTGAACTGTCTTTGGATATAAAAGATGTCAAACCAGATCTCTTGAAGCAGGTAAAAGCTGCATCAAAAGTCAATCTTGCCAGTATAAAGTTACCAAAAAGGGGAAACCCAAAGCGTTCGAAATGCAGATTGGTTGCTGTAAAAAGTATTATCGTTGTCGGTGCATCCACAGGTGGTCCTCAAATACTTGAAACAATTATTGGCTCTCTGCCGACAACCCTTTCTGTCCCTATAATTGTTGTTCAACATATGCCAAGCAAATATTTTACAGAAAGTCTTGCCGAGCATTTGAATAGAGTCAGTGATTTAGAAGTAAAGGTGGCTGAAGATGGAGAAGTTCTTCGTCCTGGCAAGGTATATCTTTCTCCAGGTGGTTTTCAAACTCAGGTTTCCGCAAACCATTTGCGAAACTTAAAAAATATGGATGAACAGGAATCTGTGTTTATACATGTCACTGAGGACAAACTTGGTGTTTTGAGCCACTCAATTGATACGACAATGAAATCAATCGCTGATGTTTATGGAGAAAATACGATCGGTATTATATTGAGCGGTATGGGAGATGATGGATGTGATGGTATGACGGCTATCAAAGCATACGGTGGCAAGACTATTGTTCAAGATGAATCTTCTTTAATATTTGGTATGCCAAAGGCGGTTATTGATGCGGGTGTTGCGGATAAAGTTTTACCAGCATGGAAGATTGTTGAAGTAGTGGTAGAGATATTAGAAGGGAAGTAGATAGTATACTGTTGGCAAGATATCATAAACAAGAAAACCTGGACGTGAGACGAGAAGGATTGTAATTGTAGTCTATCCGGAGTTATTCTGAACAAATTGTTATTATTAGAATACTAACTGGTAATTAGAAATAAAATGTCACTAAACGACCTGTCAAAATATAAGGATACGTATTTAAGTGAGGCAAAGGAGCATGTTGCATCGGTTAACAATAGCCTGATTAAGCTGGAGAAAAGTCCCAAAAACAGGGGGATCCTAAACTCTATATTCCGTGAAATACATACCTTGAAAAGCATGTCGGCGACAATGCATTATGTTAGTATGGCAAGCTTATGCCACGCAATCGAAGATGTGTTGGATATTATTAAGAAGAAGAAAAATCCGAAAAAATGCTTTAATATATTGTTCAAAAGTTTTGATACTCTGGAGTTGAGTTTAAATGAGATTAGTGATGATAGAGAAGAGCTTGATACTTCAGTTTTGCTTGAGGAACTACGTGATTTGTATACTATAGATGAAAAACTAGGATCCGGTAACGTGTCGTCTGGCGTTCCGGAGACTGAAGACAGTAATAGTTCGATATCAGTCGTGGATAAGGTTGTGAGCATAGAGGTTAAGGTTGAAAAACTGGATTTATTGATGAATTTGACCGAGGAGCTATTGATAAACAAGATGAGACTTGACAAGATCAAGGAAGAGCTTCAACACCCAGAGCTGAAAGCGGTGGTAGATATACTGGGCAGGCAGCTAACAGATATCCAGTACAATGTCATGCAGGCGAGAATGGTACCTGTCAGCTATATTTTTAACAGGTTTCCACGATTAATAAGAGACCTGGCTAAAAGCCAGAATAAAGATATCAATCTGGAACTCCAAGGAACAGATATAGAGTTGGATAGAGGTGTGATAGACGAAATAAGTGAAAGCTTGGTACACCTTATTAAAAATGCCATTGATCATGGTTTGGAAATCCCAGATACAAGGCGTAAGGCGGGTAAGCCTCCTCATGGTACTATAAGGCTGGTCGCCAGGAGAAATAAAGGGCTTGTGGTCATTGAGATCTCAGATGACGGAGCGGGTCTAAATCTCGGTGACATAAAAAATATTGCGATGAAGCGAGGTATTATATCTGAGGATACAACAGAAGAAGAGATTGCAAATTCGATATTTTCAGGTGTAAGCACGACTAAACAGGTTACTCAAGTTTCTGGAAGAGGCTATGGTGTAAATATAGTAAAAGAAAACATAGAGTCCATAGGTGGATCTATCAGGGTGGTATCAGAGAAGGACGCCTGTACTAAATTTGTGATAGAGATACCTCTTACAATTGCAATCATTAAATGCTTGTTTGTTAAAGTCGCGGGGAGACTCTATGCCATTCCGGTTGTTAATGTGGTTAGATTAGTAAATGTCAACGGGGAAGACATAAAAGGGATGCTGAGTTACGAAGCCGTTATTATAGACGAAGAGAATATTCCTGTCATCAGGCTGGACATGTTATTTAAAGAGACGGTTTCACAGCATGAAGAACAACCTGTTGTCATAGTCAGAAAAGAAGAGGAGGTATTGGGGCTTGCAGTAGATTCCTTTCTAAGCACCCAGGATGTCGTTGTTAAACCCCTTAATAAGTTATTAAAGAAGAATAAACACTTTGCCGGGTTTACCATCGTAGGTTCCGGTGAGGTGGTTTCAATTTTAGACGTAGCCAATCTGGTGCTGACAAAGAGAGCACTAACTAACGCGGAAAAACAAGTAAAAATAGCAAATCAGGTGTCCTAAACTAAAAGGAGGGAATCATGCCGGGACGATACACATTAAATGAATTAGCTGATTTAGCAGCAAAAAATTCATCAGAGGCGATAGCAAAGCTTACTGGTCAGGCGGTTACAATAGAGATCTCAACGGTAAAGATTCGAAAGATTAGGAAAGATTATGCGGATATCAATCCGGAATCAATGGTTTCAGGCGTATACATTCCTGTTACTGGAGATATTAATGGTGCTGCAATATTGGTTTTTTCAGAGAAGGTAGCATGTCACCTGTGTGATCTATTGGTCAGAAGAGAGCCAGGAACCACCAGTCAATTGACTGAGCTTGACAAATCAGCGCTAAAAGAGCTGAGTAATATTGCCTGTGGAAGTTTTCTAATGATTTTGTCAAACGTTCTTAAGATTAGGATCATTGAACATGTCCCTAAATACTGTTTTGATATGTTTGGCGCGGTAGTTGATCAGGTAATCTCTCAATTTGCTTTAACGCCAGATGATTCATTAGTTATAGAAATAAAGTTTATATTTGATGAAGTACTTGTAGAAGGAAATATTATTCTATTGTTCGGGCTCGAAAGCATGAAGTCAATCATTGATATTCTTGGAAGGAGTGACGATTGATAGCGATTAGTTAATACCATAAACCACCAGTTCTGTCATACGGAATCATGGGATACGGGATAGCTTATTTCAGTATCTAAGTCAGAGGTCATGAAATATGCCTCCCAAAATGGGCATGCCAGGATCAGATATATAATATTAAACTTTTGTAAACATGTTCCGATATTAGAATAAGAGGTTTTTACAAGTAATACAATTGACTGCTGTCACTTCAAATTGTTTATGTTAGGTTACAAAATCAAAATTCTTCCGCTAGTGCTGTGGAGTGACATTGTGATACCACTTTAAGTAAGATAAAGCAGTGGAATAACTCAAATAGTGAGAATAATTTTACTTTTTTGTGGTGTCTCTTGGGTGATTGTTAAATATGAAGACTGAAGTGCACATGGGCAATATAGCCATAGGTAAAGGCCAAGACACATTGTGTGCACGGGGAATAGGTTCTTGTGTTGTCGTGACATTGTACTGTTCGAAAAAGAAAATTGGCGCATTGGCCCACACAATGCTAGCATTAAAAAGTGACGGAAAGGACAATAGATACGTCGATGTCGCAATTTGCAACATGTTGAAAGAAATGGAAGCTCTGGGTGCCATGAGACAATACATAGGTGCCAAGCTTATTGGTGGGGCAGACATGTTTGCTGCTTTTGACTTAAATATTGGTGAAAAGAATATTTCAAATGCAAGAGAGATTTTGAAACAAGAGGGTATCAATTTGATTGGTGAAGTTGTTGGTGGTTCACAGGGACGCTCTGTTGAGCTCTCTATTGCTTCCGGGATCGTGACAGTGAAGGTGAGATTTTAAAAGAGAATAATGAATACTAAAGAAAAAACCAGGGTTCAACTTATCAATCAAA
This sequence comes from Candidatus Scalindua sp., assembly GCA_021777035.1. Taxonomy (GTDB): domain Bacteria; phylum Planctomycetota; class Brocadiia; order Brocadiales; family Scalinduaceae; genus Scalindua. The sequence continues at coordinate 13,473 of JAIQZR010000020.1, forward strand.
ACAAGATCTTAAGAGTCCGGATACAGGAATACGAGAGGTTGGAAGACACACATAAAGAGTTAAGAAAAACGGTAATCGATAGTAACCGTAGATTACAGGAAAATACTCAAAGCCTTTATATAGCACAGCAGAAGCTCAAGGCAGAAGCGGCAGAGACGGCAAAACTGACGAAAGCCGTAGAGCAAAGTTCAAGTGTGATTATGATTACTGACACTAAAGGTAAGATTGAATATGTTAATCCAAAACTCAGGCATGTCACCGGATACAGTGTAGAAGAAATTATTGGTAAAAATCCAAGGATATTAAAGTCCGGCAAAACATCCTCCGGAGTATACACAGAGCTATGGGATCATATAACGTCCGGTAAAGAATGGTACGGAGAGTTATGTAATAAGAAAAAGAATGGTGAACTCTATTTGGAATCAGTATCTATTTCACCTATAAGGAATTCTAAAGACGAAATTACTCATATACTCAAGGTCTCGGATGATATTACCGAACGAAAGAAAGCGGAGAAGACTATCCATCAAATGGCTTATTACGACGCTCTGACGGGTCTGCCCAACCGTATATTATTCAGTGATCGTCTAGGTCAATCGCTGGAACATGCTAGACGTACAAAGAAAGCTCAAGCCGTAATGTTTATTGATCTTGACAATTTTAAGCTCATTAATGATACCATGGGACATGCCATGGGTGATAACCTGCTGAAAAGCGTAGCTGAAGAATTGAAGAATAGTGTGCGTGCAGGTGATACCGTATCCAGAGCGGGAGGTGACGAATTTACGGTATTGATCACTAGCCTCAACTGTGAGAAAGATGTAGAGATGATAGCCGAAAAGATCATAAGTGCGTTCCGAAAACCATTTGTCTTTGGTGGCCATGAACTTAACGTTACTACCAGTATCGGAATTGCAATATATCCCACAGACGGTAAAGATGAAGAGATCTTGTTGAGGAACGCGGACACGGCCATGTATCATGCCAAGGAGCAAGGTAAAAACAATTATAAACGTTATGATAACTCCCTGCATGAGAAGGTTACAAAAAAGTTGTTAATAGATACAAAACTACGAACAGCACTTGATAAAGAACAATTCGTACTATATTATCAGCCACAGATAGATATTTATACAAGGGAGGTTATTGGTATGGAAGCTCTGTTACGCTGGCAACATCCTGAACTAGGGCTTGTGCCTCCTATGGATTTTATTATGAACGCGGAAGGTAGTGGAATGATTGTTCCAATAAGCGAATGGGTACTCTTCACCGCTTGTTCACAGGTTAAGACCTGGCAGGATGCGGGCTTTGTGCCGGTGGGAGTGTCTGTTAATCTTTCGTCACAGACATTCATACGAGAAGATTTGTTGAAAGTAATTGAACAGGTCATAAAGGCTACCGGTATCGCTCCTGAGCTTCTGGAACTGGAAATTACAGAGGGTACCGTTATGCAGAAAGTAGAATCTACTGTTTACAAGCTGCAGCAATTGAGAAAACTGGGAGTTCAGATATCTATCGATGATTTTGGCACAGGTTATTCATCTTTAAGTTATCTTAAGAAATTCCCACTCCATACACTCAAGGTAGACCGTTCCTTTATTACGGACATTATAAATGATAATGATTCCGCATCGATTGCATTAGCCATCATCGCCATGGCAAAGAAATTAAGACTAAAAGTAATTGCAGAAGGTGTAGAGACAGAGGAACAGCTTTCCTTACTTAGGGAAAATCAATGTGACATTGTACAGGGTTATTTGATCAGCAGACCGGTACCAGTCGAAGAGTTTGAAAGATTTCTGACTAAGAGAAATCAAAGAGGATCAATCTAACATATCGAGATGCTAATTGGTTTAGTCCTTGCTAATAGTACATTAATAGTTTACAGTCTAAGCTTGAAAGTTAACTTGAGCCTGCCAGAAGTCAAATCTACCGTTTATCAACTCCGCATTCGATGGAGTCTAATTTAGTTGTGATCAGGAATTTCGCAAATCTTAAAGTTTTTAAACCTGCCAATTAGTTGTTTGCAAACGTTTGCATACACTATGGGAGTCAATCCGAATACTACGTTACGTGGACACTTCTGTTTTTTTGATAACCACGTTTAATATAAGTTTAATATAAGGCCTTGCAACATCAAGATCGTATCCAGGGAATATCTCTAAAAAGATTACCGTTGGATACCGTACCTCAATATTTGTCTATAATTGATTTTTGCGGGTTAAGTACGGATACTTGCCCATCTCTCAACATGTGATTTATTTAAATGTTGTATTTGAATAAATCACCTTTCTACTCTGCATACTATATTTTCTCTCTTGAAAGGACATCGAATGGTAAGAAAAAGGAGGTGGAAAATGATAAGTTTTTGGAAAATATAGTAAGACTGGCATAGTTCATTGAACACCGATTTTCACAGGCATTGAAATCATCACAATAAAACCCTAAAATATTTCCATTTCCAACCCTGCACACTTAAAGATCTTTTGCTGTTTTATCAGATTGGCATTTTGCGTCGCACCGTGCAGCCCTTTTCCTGCTTG
>JAIQZR010000191.1 GCA_021777035.1 Candidatus Scalindua sp.
CAAAGAGGTTTTTTCTAACCTTGTTAATGGTGAGGCAATCTGTCATTGTATTTCTACGCAGGGTATAGAGTCTGAAAAGATTGCAATGATGGTTGTGTCTTTTCTTGAAATGACAAGACACGAAATACGGAAAGACCTTAAAGTGCTTGGAGTAGAGGATCTTCGCATGGGCAAGGAGCGGAAACTAAAAGAGTGGCCAGACCAAATTGACACGCCTGTCATATTCAACTATGTTTACCCTACAAGATGGATAATAACAGACAAAGACATATTGATGAAAAAGATAAATATGAAGATTAAAGACAGTTAGTGTTAGGCGCATAGCGTGGAGGTGAGCGGCCTCCCAGACGAAACATAATATATTAGACGAAAAGGCAAGCAAGGTAGTGCTGTTTTACTACCGAGCTTGCCTTTTTTTATTGGCTTGTAAAAACAGAGCTAAATTTATGAGGACTTAAAAATGGCATATACACCCCCGGCAGTATTAGTATTTCAGCAGTTCGTATCACAGTCTCCGGTTCTCTCTCCGCCTGATCTGGACGTGCTTCTTGTAGGCCCGAATTATCAAGTGCTGGATAAGGAACCTGTATTAAACGTAACATACGATCCTTCCCTGGGCAACACTATAGCCGGGTATCCGAGCCTTGAAACAGGGGCAGTGGTAGACCTTGCAAGTAATGTTGATGTCTATTTTAAGGATGTCGTGGCGACTATTGTAGCAACATCTACAGCCGGCGCTGTAACGGCGGACGGTAATGTACTAACGGATGCTGGTAATACATTTATTACAAAGGGGGTCAGTACTGAGGATAGGATCAAGCTGATAAACCCTACTACCTCCCTTGAGGAATTGTACATTGTAGATTCTGTTTTATCTGAGACCACTATTAAGGTGTTCGGGAAGTTTGAGTACACAGGTTCTTTGATATCATACAGGATTGTCAATGATATCAAGGATTACACTGAGGTTAAGATCAGGAACCCGATTGATAATGTTGATCCAAATACAGATTTTGCCGTGTCGGCTACTCAGATTACGCTTGACGCAGGCATAAAGGTTTATGCTACGGGCGGGCAAGACTATCCAGTCGAGTCTGTCGGGAGCATATCGATAACGTATAGGGCGTTGAGAACTCAGAACTCAGCAGAGATACTCGATGTTGAGTCTCTGGATGAGATACAGGGCAAGCTGGGGGTAATAGACATAAGGAACCCTCTGGCTGTAGCAGCTAATATCGCGATACAAAACACGATATCTCGCGTGAGAACATTCTCTATAGATGAGGATAATTCGCAAGGCTACCTGGAGGTGTTGGACAGGATAGAGGATACTGATGAGGTATACGCCCTGGTGCAGCTCACACAGGATGCCACGGTAGCTGCTGCGTATAAATCACATGTGGATAGTTTGTCGTTACCGGAAAAGGGTAGGTGGAGAAGGATGTTCTGGAGTCCGTCTCTGATCAAAGAGAAGACCGTCCAGCAGTTGAGTGGCACGGGGGATTTCGAGTATGTTGATTCAGCAACCGCGCTGACTATGGAAGATCTCACTAATGGTACTTTTATTACCAGTAACGTTGTGGTTGGGGATTATATAAGGGTAAAGGATGAAGATACGCAAGGCAACCCACAGACACATAAAGGCGTGTACAAAGTCACAGAAGTTATAAGCGAGCAGAAGATTAAGTTTGAAAACGTAACTTATACCGGAACTGCCGGAAGCGGCTCGTATACAGCAGGCGCTGCGTACTCTTCCGATTTCCTGGATGTCTCGATTGATTATGAGTTGTTCAGGATACTCGACAAGACTGGCATGGCTGATGCTATGGCTAGTTTGGCTGAATCCTATAAAGACAGCCGTGTGCATCAGGTATTGTCCGACCAGATAGAGATTACTCTGAGTGACGGCGATCATACCGTGCCGGGGTATTACCTATGTGCCGCAATTGGCGGCATGGTGGCAGGTGCTCCGCCGCACCAGGGCTTTACAAACCTCGGGATTGCTGGAATCAAGAAATTATACAACTCAAACAAATATTTCAACGAAACACAGTTGAATAAAATGGCAGAGAAGGGTGTGTACATCGTTGTGCAGGACGTTTTAGGGTCTCTGCCGTATACCAGGCATCAGATGTCTACTGATACGACAATCCTGGAACGGCAGGAGCTGTCTATAGGCAAAACCGTAGATTATATCTCATATTTCTTTAAGCGCAGGCTGAAGAGCGTGTTGGGTGTGTATAACATAACACCATCAACGCTGGCCCTGGTTTCTACGATGTGTAATGCGATTATAGTTTACTTACAGGAGAATACCTTGCCCAAGATTGGCGCGCCGCTCTTAAAGACCAGTGAGATTGTATCGGTAACGCAATCTGAAACCTTTAAAGACCAGATCAATGCGGTAATTGATATAGATGTGCCGTTCCCTGTGAATAAGATCAGGGTTGATCTCTTAATATAGCCTTAATTTATATAGTGAGGATGTGAAATGGCAATAGCTAAAAAAACAGGAGTCCTGGATCCCAGTGGAAGTGTACTGTCCGCTACGGATGAAACATCGTGGGATTGGTTTAATAAGTATGTAGAGAGGGCATCGTTTGCCGAGGACGTAGTGACGTCGCAAAGCTCTCTTATATTGGCGGGGCCTGCATTGTACTCGGAGCTTTCCGAGTTGGGCGCTGTCTTCGGCGTAAACACATCCACATCGATAAACCAAGCGTCTAGGTTAACACCGATTGGGTTTGTACATGAATTCCGATTTGGAGAGTCACAGCCGATCAGCAGGAACTTCGAAATCGGTTCAGGCAGGGCTAAGTTTAGTACTGGCAAGAGCACGGCCAGGGGTTCTATCCGCAGGGCGATGTTTGACGCCGACTCTCTCTTAAAGGTGTTAATGAGAAACGGGTCGAGGGCGCAGGCGTCTCATATAGCCACGTTCTTTAATAATTCATCGAATTTCGAGTATGGATTCGGGTTATGGTCTGATGTGTTTAAGATACCGTTTGGTATGGCAAGCGTGCATAAGACTATCGGAAATGATTTTGTAGCGTCCGAATACCTTGAGCAGTGTTATATCGGCACCCACAGGGTTTCGGTTGACGCGCGCGCTGCACTGGTCATGGAAGACGTTGCGTTTGAGTTTGACAGGGTTCGGCCTGTGGATATCAGGATCGGCGGCCCGTCGGGAATCCCTGATAATAATACATAATAATACTTAATAGGGAACAATAAAATGTCTTTAATAGATTACAGTAAAGATCAGTTAAAACTTGGAGACGGCGTATTAGCCGCCACACAGGAAGAGAATTGGGATTGGTACAAGAAACATGTGGAACGTGCTGCTTTTCCGGATAGTGTTGCAAGTCCGGACAGTGCGTTAGTGCTTGCAGGCCCTGCGACATACGAAGAGATAGCACCGGTGACTACTCAGCAGATTACGAGCGGGCAGGCCCTATTAACACCCATAGGTTTCGTTGGCGAAATATCATTCCAGGAAGGTGCTAATATTGTACGCATGGGAGAGATCGGTTCAAGGATGCCAAGGTTTGTTATAGACAGGACGGCAGCATCCGGCACTATATCTAGGGCTATGTTTAACGCTTCAACTCTGGCTTATGTGTTATACCAAAACGCCCTTAAATCAACTAGCAGGCGTAATGCCGATAGTTTGTACGACCCTGTGCTTAAGCATATCGACAAGAGCGGCACTGTGCTGAGGTTTAAAACCGGTATCTGGTCGGATATGTTCAAGATACCATTCGGAATGGCGGTGTGTTTCAGGACGGTCGGCAACGACTACCTGGCATCAGCATTCCTTGAGCAGTGTTATATTAGCAACTACGAGAAGGGTGAGTCTGTTGGCCAGGCGATCGTACTTGAAAACATATCCTTCGAGATCGAAAGGGTAAGACCGGTCAAGATACAGATCGAAGGGGCGAACCTGAGCGGTACTATAGGCGATACCGGTTCTACAAAATAGATTATGGTATATGGTACGAATCTTAGAAGGAACCATCATTGATGTAAATTCCAGCGAATATACGTGCCATGTCAGGGCTCGCGGCACTAACGGCGAAGGATATGCCCTGGAAAATGTTCCCCTGCTCAGCAAGTCAGTAGGTACGGATACCTGGGCGGGGTCTACTGATATCCCCGAGAGGCTATCCCCATGTTTAGTGCTCAAGATAGACACCCGATACTACGTAATGGACGTGGCTCCCCTAAGCAGAAATCTTAATACAAACCCTCCGGTAATAGACAAAAACAAATCAATAACACTTACCACGGACGATAACTACACCCCTGAGTCACACAAAACTTTACCTCCACAAGGAAGCGCTGCAGAGCGCAAATTTATGTCTTCATCCAGGGCAAATAGGCCACATGACGCCTTGCCTGGGGACAAGTTCTGGCGTACACGCGAAGGCGGTTTTATGGGTATTTTGCGTGGCGGACTGATACTGGCGAAGGCAGGCGAGTTCTGCCAATTAATGATGAGCAGGATAGATGCCTTGTTTCGGCTGGTATCGAGAAATATCCAGATATTTACAGATTGGGGACGTATCGACATACTCAACGACAAGGGCAATACCAATATGTCCTTAAAAGTCGGCGCTAATTATTCGGATAATAAGCAAGGGGATTTTACTGTGCATCTGGATGTGGGGAGCACCGGCGACCTTGTACGCCTGAAGGTAACAGGAGTAGGAGGTATTCCAATGGCCAGCGCACAGATATATCCGAGCGGAAGAATAGAGGTAATTTCTCTGAATAGTATCTATGTTAACTGCCTTGGATCTTCGATTGATATGAATATATTGGGCGAGGTAAAGATTAAGTCAGGTTTAGGGAATTTGTATCTTAATTAGTAGTTGTAATCAAAATGCCTTTAATTATAAGACTAAATGACACGAGTGATCATGGTGGTACTGTGATTTCTTCTGCCAGTAAGACTTACGCGGAAGGACAGCTTGTTGCCCGTATAAGAGACCAGCACGACTGTCCGATACCCGGACACGGAATAACGGATATAGTCGAAGGCTCTCCGGATACCTTTACAGAAGGCATGCAGGTGGCGAGGGAAGGCGATAAGGCAGGCTGTGGCGCCGCGCTTATAAGCGGTGCGGTGAAGACGTTCGTTAATTAAGGAAGTCGCCTGTACTTAACACGTACAGATCCAGGCAGCGAGCAATTAAGCCCACATACCCATTGCCCCGTCATGCTCGGCCCACGGCTTATCCAATTAAGTTAATCAACCGGGACTATAGCCTCGCATTGTTCCCGCTCTGCTTTTAGCATCGGGCTTAGGTCCACTTCGGTGGCCGCTATACATCGGAGAGAGCAATCCAGTATAGTGCCTGAACACAAGGCTCTATATATAAACACTGTGTAGAGCCTTGTGTTCTATTCACCACACGTCACAAATCATATAATAGGCATTGTAAGGGATTAGCCCTAAAAAAAGATTTACAAAAATAAATTATTCGACATCTACACAAAGCTAATTTAACCAATCGTTGTACTTGACCTCACAGACTCTTGCGATTTTTTCGGGCTCAACGAGTTGGGGTGTGCGAAACATTAAGGACGTGCAGTATTTATTTTCAATTTAGGCAATAGAAACAGGATTATACCGCGTTTAAGCGGCCTACTCCTTTGTTGGGCTTACTTTGCTAAAGCTATAAGCATCGCTTGATAATCCATTTCATTATCAAAATCGCATACTATTTCTGGAGATCCACTATCCTTGTCGTATTGTGATGCAAGGAATTTACCTCGCTTTTCTAAAAAATTTGAAAATTGTGTAATTGTTTTCTCTGGTGTATCTTTTTTTAATCTAATAATTTTTATCATTTTTGCTCCCCTATTTTATACTGATAAATAAAACCGATTAACTTTCCTTTCATGTATTGTATTCCTTTGTTATAATTTTAATCCAAATACTTGGACAGTCTCCTTATTATATCCATGATCATGTTGTATGCGGTCATATCCGTCTATCGTCTTTATAGCTTTCTTAGATAATAAAGGATGCGCTCTTTTGCCCCACACGCTTTTCTCTTTGCTTTGCGATAACAATTGCACACATAACCCGTTATCCATGAATTGATCATTCGCAGTTATCTCATAACTGTTTCTGCCTATCTTTAGTATAATCATTGTAATCTCCAAATTATAACAAATCGCTCCAGCTTACCACCATTGCTTGTGCGATCTAATTCTAATTGCTTAGTAAATTATCAGCTCAACCTGGTGGAAGCTTATCCAAGTCCTGTTAGAATTTGCTTCATGCTTCCATGCGCATCACATGGAGAACATGGGTCTTTAGGCTCGTTAAAATACTCATGAAAATTATCAAACTTACAGTCCATACAACATTCTTTTGTTACTCTTCCATTTTTCCATATGATCATTTTCGTGCCATCGGTACCAGTAAACCTGACAACCGATTTATTTGTATGATTCATTTTTATTCTCTCGCGGGCCAGCTTTGTCCTTGTTAGATGGATTCTGGCTTATAGTCATTTCGCCATTCTTTAAAAGTTAATATTTCCCCTGTAAAACATGCCATTTTGTACCAATTTTTAGCTTCATATCTGTCTTGAAATATAGCATGCGGTTTCATAAATTTAGGATTATGTATAAATACGCAATAATATCCATCTAACAAACCAGTGGAAACAACACCTTTATCAGCTCCGGTCTTCCCAATTACTACTGGTCTATATGATTCATCTTCTTCCATATTTTATTTGCCTTTCCGGTGCGTCTCACCATGTCCTGTTAGACATATTCATGTATTGGATTGATTTTTAATTCCTTTATACCATTCCTTAATTATAGTCCTTAATAACATTTCACTACTCTTTCCAGGCAATATCTTTTGATCTCCTGCTATAATGCTTTCAAAATAGAATGCAGGAATAACAAGAACATTACCATCAATTAAAGGTATTGTTAAAAACGGACGATGATTTTCTAATTTTAATATTTTATTTCCCATGTATAAATATACCTATCCCTTTTATAATTTACTGTTCATTTTCCCATTGTTCTTCTGCTTTGGCATTTTCTATGGCAGCAAAATATTCTTCTCTTTTTTCTTCATCACTTAATTCTTCCTCTTTGCTAATTTCTTTGTTACAGTCTTCACGCCAAGGATAAACAGGCTCTAAATTATAATTTTGATTTATTTGTTGCTTAAAAATCATTGGAGCATAGTCAGATATTGATATACTTCCGTCTGCGCGTATCCATATTGCGAACTGAGACTTTCCATTTTTCAGTACGGTTATCTTAGTGCCATTGTTATCATCTATAGAAATATTCTTTGTTCCGTCTTTAGTTTCAATATTAAGCGACAGGGACGGATAACTAACCGCTTCATCCGACTGGCAATTGCTGTTGTGATCTTGTTTACTCATGTTTTTAGCTCCTCTCTCGCAGGTTATCTACTTGTTATAAATCAACACTATCAATCATATTTATAGCTTCATTATATGTTTGATCAACATTGAAACAATCATCAGCACCTTCGCCCAAACTAGCCATGAAAATATTTGCTTTGCCTTTACGGCTAGGGGTTTGTGATTCTTCAACTGCATGAATGCTTTGTGCAACTATAGATACTTTTCTTGTGCCGGACGTAAACTCTATTAATTTCATATTTCTCCTTTTTAGATAAAGATTTATAACCAACCAATGAACTCTGACTCGAAATTGCACTTACTGTTCAACTATTGGGAAAATCCCAACACTTCACTTCCTCTCTCGCAGGTTATCTACGACTGATAGGTGTACTTTTGCTGGGCAAAGCCAACCTGACGCTAGTATTATACAGCCATCCATTGCCTACTTGTCTTTCAACTATAGCTATCAGAGGTAGGTTGTTAAAGTCACATAATCTATACGTGTTCCTTATCTGTTATTCAGATAGCAGCAAGTACACCTATCAAACTCATTCAGCCAACCGGCAACACATGTCCGGTTCAATATTCTCAGACTCACTAACATCTTACGTTGTTGGCCGGTAGCTGATTCCAGGCCTGTTAGATTGCATTATAGATTTCAACAGCTTCTTTTAAAGTAGCACACAATCTGCCTCTTTTTTTAATTGTATCCATTACTTCAAATGTTAGAGATTTATTTATTGGATCAATATACATAGATAAGAGTTTTCCTTCACCATCTCCATGGCTACTAGCAAGCGTGTAAAAACAATCATCTTTTACCTCTTTAACAGTTACTTGGTGTCCCATAATATTCCTTTCTGCATAAATGCAATATAGCCGCAGGATTAAAGCCGATCAGAAACCACACAAGTTTTTAATACCGGGCAATCCTTAGCCCTACAGCCCTGGCCTATCATCTTGGCTTTATCGTGTCGGCACTCGTTATAACTGCTTTTAGCCACTCTAATATTGCCAGCCTCATCCTAAACGCTTCGTCAGTAGCCCAAGTAGGTAAGCCAAGCTCGCAATTATATCTTCTTGCTATATCGTCAAGTCCTTCAAGGAGACTGTCAACCTTTTCTGGCTCACTCATAAGCTTTATAACCAGCAAGTCAACCTGACTCGAATTACTGTTGAGTTTTACATATTTCTGCTTACTCATGTTTTTATCTCCTCTCTCGCAGGCTAAATTTTAAAAGATTTTCCACTTATTACTTGTTCTATTTTTTACTTATTTTCAAAATACGCTTTGGATTTATGCCAGCCAGTCCAAAATGAATCAGCTGCTAATTGTTCTAAGTCTCCTTTGTCTGCTTTCTTAAGTGTACTTGCATCATAATCAATACCATCTTCTACATATATTTTAAGCCGATACTCATAATCTCTTTTTTCATCTGAAACCATTTTGCATTCCTCCGTAAAAAGATAGAACCAACAAATAAAGCTGACCATTAATACTAGTGCGATTCTGCGTACTCAGTGTAACCTATAATCCCTGTTAATAGGTCAGGGTTGCACTAGCACCAATGGCAGCTTATCTACGACTGTTATATATGTTCTATTACTTCACTAGAAGATTTGTTTATTACAGATAATTCATCTTTAATCCAATAATGTTCTATTCTCGGATTTCTCCTCGACTTACAAGTCTTAACTCTATCTGCGAATATTTTAAACTTTTCATAATCATAGAAGATATTTAACTTTCTCCACTTAGAAGTAATACTCATAGATTGTCCACATATTCCGAGTGGCCCCTCATCAATGTAATAGGCATATATAACCAACTTATCCAGCGCACTCGAATTGCTCGTGCGATTTGTAACGTTATTGTTTTGTTCACTCATAGTTATTCTCTCGGTGCTGATTCCCGACCCGTTATAAATCCATTATATTCCATGAATTTATTGCATAATATTCCGTTGACGATATTGGGCCTCTGGCCCCGCAAGTACACTGTACATGCCAATAATCAATCCCTGTACTATATGGATGGTGTCCACAATTTTTTTCAACTTTTCTAAATGGACAAGGCTTTATAACCACGCAGTCAAGCTCACTGCGAATACTCTTCTGATTTTCAATCTTATTGTTTTCCATAGTTTCTCCCTACTCCCGCAGGAGCTTACTTAAGTCTGTTATGTGCCTTTTTTTATCCAAGCATAAGGATCATATCCTTTGCTATACATATCACATTCACATTCTCCGTCACCCCATACTTGACGACAGGCACAATGATATGAGTGTCCTTGTTTTTGTATTCTACTAATATTCGCTTGGTCTTCTGATACATGCACATAACCACTCATTGGAGAACCGACCACTTTGTCATTTGCGGTTTTTGCAGTATCAGATTCTGTGTTTTCATCACAAGCCATAGCATACCTTTCTCCGACTGTCGGGGCGGCTCAATTTTGTCTGTTATAATTTATTTATTTCTTCTTCTGTTAATGTCACATGGTCACTATCAGCTAAAATCATTTTATTGAAATTTTCACCCCACCATTGAGATCCTCTTGGCATCATGTCTAATGGTATGTCTGCCCCAAAATCTTCTTTTGCCCATTTACTAACTTTTCTAATATAATACAAATGCAGTGTTCGTGATAAATACCTTGCCCTTCTAATTTGAACTAATCCAAAAAATCTTAATATTCTATTTACCATTATTCAGTATTCTCCATAAATAAATTACAACCAACAAATGAAGCTGAGCAGCAATGCATGAGCGATTCGTTACCTTCATCGCACCCCCACGCTTATGTAGAATAGGAAGCCTTATTCCAGCATTGCTGCCAGCTTATCTACGACTGTTAGGCTGATATATGCTTTTCTAAAATCTCGTCTCTTGCTTGCCTTACTTTTTCTTCACCGATTATTTTACTTGCAATATTAAAATATATTTCACAAAGCCTAACATAAGAATCTCTTTCCTTTTTCCAATCCTTTAAAATACTGTAGACCATATCCCCTGATGTGCCTTCGCCTGCCATTTTATACCATTCTCTTAGTGTCAATTTATTCTCCTTGTTGAAATCAGCCTAACCAACAAATGAACCCGACTCGTAATGCCCTTCCGATCTACATCATTTTTGTTTTCCATATCTCCCTTTCTTTCTCTCGCAGGTTATCTACGACTGTTAGATTTGCTTAGCCTTCATTTTTTTATATATCTCCCTTGCCTTTATTAAATTCTTAGACTGAATTTCATTTAGTTTTCCAGTGCCCTTACAACGGTCACATTTTGTAAAATAATGACCAAATAGAGCATCAAGTTCTAATTTTTCACCATCATAACATGAAGGACATTCTAAATTTTTATTACTCATTTCTATATCTCCCCAAGCAAAATCTAACAACTAATCAAGGCGACTGGTGTAGCCCATGCGGTTTTCCTACCCTCTCAGCCAGCCGCCTTATCATGAACAGTTATATCGGCTCTTCAAGTTCAGGACTTGCGTCTTTGTCCATACCCTTCAAAAGTTCATCTCTTTGTTCTCTAAAATATTCATGTTGACAAAAATCATATCCACAGCCAGTCATCCATATTGCTAAATTTTGCAATCTCTGTACCTTATCAAGTGCCAATTCTCCCTCTTGTATGCGATTAGCCGCCCAGTATGGCTCACGTTTTACCATTTGGTGAATTGTGCATTCGTCACCGTTACTATCTTTGTAAACTTTTGCTGTATTCATATTTTTCTCCTTAAAGTTAAAAGCCAATCTAACCAACTAATGAAGCGGAGCGATAGATGCCGTTGCGGTTTACCTACCCCTCGTATCGCCCGCTTATCACTGACCTGTTATGTGGCAAGTCTATTTGATCACTAAATTTTGACACATCAATAGCTTTTGGTGTAAGTTTTATTTTCCCTTCTTGAATAACATCCACCCAACAAATATTTATCCGGGGGGCAAATATTCTTGCGAATAGAAAGCCATCTTTTTCCATTGCCCAAACTGCCACATTTAAATCGTCCCACTCAGGGCATTCTCCTTTTAACCAAAACCTAATATCCATTGTGTTTCTTGCTATTGGCGGTTCTTTTCCTAAATTGTCATAAGTTAATCCAGGCTTATTGAATCCTTTAGGCAGTCCAAGAGCTACAGTATTGCCAAACCCTAACATTGTTCCTAGAACATGCCCATTACAACGGTTACTGTCTTTGTCAAGTATCTCAAATTTTCCACATGATGTGTCACTTCCACAAACACATCCCGGACATTGAAATTCTTCAATTAGTGCTACATAACCAACCGCTCCACTTGACTGGCCAGACTCCCCCGATTTTTGTATGTCTATTTGCTCGTTCATATCTCCTCTCTTTCCGGCCAGCAAGTGATCTTTGTCCTGTTATGTGGCCGTATGAAAAAAAAATATATTGTAGCCACCCCTATAGCGAGGCCGGTTAAATGCCCAAGGAACATGGAATAGATTATATTCCATATCTCATTAGTGCTACTGTTACGCTTATCGGCGTCTATATTGGATATCTCCTCAGTAGCCGCACTGCAAAGAAAACTGTTAGGCTTCAGGAATTCAACAAAGCTGCCTCTATATTCAGTTCTGAATTCCACCAGACGATTAGTAATATCAGGCACAATGTTAACGGTGCTCCGGCATTCCAGTTTCTCAGTGAAGACGTTAGGCGCCATGAAATTGCGATGATGAAATTCCGCCCCTATCTGCCTGCCGAAAGGCTCGAAAGCTTCGACGCTGCCTGGAGAGACTACGCTTATCCATATGATGATAAGCCAGGTTACACAGATATGAGCCCATACAAAACGCAAGGGGTTAAAGAAATCAAAAGTGTGCGAAGCCTTGCTATTAAGCGTATTGAAAGGATTCTTGAGTTTGCAAAACCTATATAAAATCCCACATAACCAGTCACTGGAGGTGACGCCTTTATCATGTGCGGTTTTTACGTTCTTAGATTCTTTGCTTGTTTTGTTTTTTTTCATTATTTTCTACGCCATACGGCGCACCTCACCTCAGTCGTTATGTGCCTAATCTATTCGCCTGTAAACTGCTTGAAAATATACAAAATCATCATTCCTGTAATCTTTTACAATTGTATTACCAACCATCTCGAATCCTGCTTCTAAAAATTTGTTTACTTCGACTTGGAACTCTTTAATATCGCTTGAACTAATTAAATGATATCCATCTCCGTCCATAATTTTTTACTCCTTGAAAAATTATAATCTCCAAATAAAGCCGACCAGAAAAGCTGTATAGTGATTTTAAGGAACTCTCCTGCATTCCCCCACCGTGTAGCTATTTACTGGCGGCTGATTCCCGACCTGTTAGAATTCTACTACTACTTTAATTCTTCAAAATCTTTAAAATCTTGCTCCATGTTTATTCTATTGAGTAACAATCTTTTAAATCGGTTAAAACTATACGTATGAGTCTCCGCTTCTTCACAAATATATTTTATTTCAAATGCCAGTGTAAAACCAATCAATCGCGTTTTTATCATCACCGTGCATAGTTTTTCCATCATAAGTAAATTCAACGATAAGTTTTAATTTTTTCATAGCAATATTCTTTTCTGCATAAATGCAATGTAGTCGCAATATTAAAGCTAACTGGAATTGCTCTTGTGAATTATTCGATAGTCGTTTTTAACGTGGTGTTCATCTTCCACTGTGAGCAAATTATAATTCACCATTCCAGCAGCTTATTGGTGACTGTTGGGGAGTGGCTAACCCCCCCTGTCCCTTTTTTTCCAATACCTAACTGATTCTTTTTTGTCTAACCACATAATAATATTAAAACAAATATCATTTGCTTTATCAGAAAGCTGAATTTGTTTACACCTAAAGTCATTAATACCTTCTCTTGCAATGTAGTATCCAATCCACCCAACCAAGTAATAAAGCTGATTGAGAATGCCCTTGCGATTCGAAGTTTTGTTTGTTTGTTTCATTTTAGTTACCATGTAACTGCTAAGTAAATGTTCTTAATATTATTTTTTTTCATTGTTTTATGCGCCATACGGCGCACCTCACT
>JAIQZR010000192.1 GCA_021777035.1 Candidatus Scalindua sp.
CTTCCCTCGATTTCCACTCCTGCCCCCAATCATACTGCTGAAAAAACATAATCCTGAATAGGAATAGCATAAAGCGCCATGAATAAATGTTTCTATCTCTATTGAGGTATTTTCTGTAATATTTCTGATTTCAGAAGCGGATAACTCCCTTGCCAGAACAACCCGTTTAAATCCAAGTTGCTCCATCTGTTTAACACCCGCAAGGTTGTGGATGGCCATTTGCGTGCTGGCATGGATATTAAATCCGGGGAATTGGGATTGAATCAAATAGAGAAGCCCCAGATCCTGGATGATTATTGAGTCTGGCCGTATCTCTTCCAGTGCCACTAAGAGGTCAACCGCCTTTTCCAGTTCTAAAGTCTTTACGAGTGTATTGAACGCGATATAGACTTTAATTGATTTCCTGCGAGCATAGGCAATGGCCTTACTAGCATCATCCAGAGAGAAGTTCTGCGCGCTTGCACGGGCGCTGAAATCCTTTAATCCAAAATAGACAGCATCAGCCCCATTTTCAACTGCGGCAAAAAAACTCTCCATATTACCAGCTGGTGAGAGCAACTCCGGTTTCATACTCTGAGAATAATGGATAGACATATGAATGTTTTAAAACTTAAATTTTAATGACTTTAGGAAGATAGAATTGATGAAATTCTAAGAAGACGATTTTAGAATCAGAATCACCAATATTCAAGCCCTTTATGGAGAATGGTATAACGCGTCAACAAAATTATTACATTCTAGATTTGTTGTACCACCGATAAAATTATCTTGACACAATATGCCTTAGTAATTACAGTAATTACATTCTTATTTGCCTTTAACACTTCTGGAAAGGATAAAACGGTGGAAAAACAAATACGAACTAAAGACATAAAACTAATTCCCATTGGGAACTCTAAAGGAATTCGCTTGCCTAAAAACATTCTGCAAAAATATGGGTTCTCAGAATCTGTAGTGTTGGAAGAAAAAGAAGAGGGTGTTTTGCTCCATAGGAAGGAAGACAGTAAACTAACATGGGAAGAAACTTTTAAGGCGATGTCTGAGGAAAAAGAAAATTGGGATGATCTTGATATAACTTTGATGGATGGATTGGAGGATGAACACCCTGGCTCCTAAGAGATATGAAATTTATTATGCTGATCTTAACCCTACAGTGGGCGGTGAAACAAAAAAAATTCGGCCTGTTGTTATTATTAGCCAGGATGCCATGAACCGGAATCTGGATACTGTTGTTGTTTGCCCTTTAACCAAAAAACTACATTATCAATGGCGAAGTCGCATGCAAATTCAGTGCTCTGGTCAGGATGCGGAAATTGCGGTTGATCAGATAAGAACAATTAGCAAAAACAGATTGAAACAAAAAGTTGATAAGCTATCAACGGAAGAATCTCTACAATTGAGACAACTTATTACAGATATGTATGGAGAATAATATCAATCTGCAACATTTTAAGAAAGGAAAAACAAATGACTAAAATTTTACAATTACTACTTATTCTGGGATTTTTAGTTTTTTCAATGCCACAGGTCTTTTCTCAAGATCAGAAAAAACAGAGTTGTTCTTTCTGTGAACTAAAGGCAAAAGGCGTAGAAAAGTGTCAAAAATGTCTGTCTAATGAAAAAGACAAATGCCGCCTACCGAATAAACAAACCGGCTGTAGTGATAAGGATAAAAAAGAACTGTGTAAAAAGTTTAAGCGTGGCCCTTACATCAATATTGCTGTACTTGAGAACCTAATCGAAAGCAATGTTCCTATGGTGCTTTTGGATGCCAGGTCAGGAAAGTGGGATGATAAATCCAGGATCCCGGGCGCTCAGAGCTTAAATGATAAATCTACCAAAGAAGAAGTTGAAAAAACCATCAAAACCAAAGAGGCCCTAGTGGTTACTTATTGTGCCAATTTGAAATGCCCCGCAAGTAACAAACTCTACATTCATCTCAAAAAACTGGGCTATAAAAATGTCCTTGAATATCCTTTCGGTATTCAAGACTGGCTGGAATCCGGCAACGACATAGAAATGGACGAATAATACTGAGATAAAACGGTCAGCAACTATTCTGAATAAGAAACTGGTCGCTATCCGGATATCATAAAAATTAACAGATCCATGTATCACAAACACTTTTTAATCAGGAGATAAAAATTGAAGTTATTTGTCATTTCCATCGTAGTTTCTTTGGCCTTAATCGGGTGCGTTAACACAAAGACAGAAACCATTGTTTCTGAAAAAAAACAGTCTGAAGTTACCATTTTTGAAGGAGAAACTCATTTAAGAAATATCAGGCAACTTACTTTCGGCGGAGAGAATGCTGAGGCCTATTTCTCTTATAATGCAGACAAACTCATATTCCAGTCGAAACGTGATAATCTGCAATGTGATGCTATATTTACTATGGATCTCGATGGCAACAATGTAAAAATGCTGTCATCGGGCAAAGGTACTACTACCTGTTCTTTTATTGCCCCTGACTATAAATCGATAATTTATGCGTCTACTCACCTAAGTGGAGAAGAATGTCCACCCAAACCGGACATGTCGAAGGGTTATGTCTGGGCGTTATATAAAGGCTTTGACATTTTCAAGGCCGACCCTGACGGTTCGAATCTCAGGCGCTTAACTCACACTCCGGGATATGATGCAGAAGGGGTCTATTCTCCAAAAGGAGACAGGATCATTTTCACGTCAGTCCGTACCGGCGACCTGGAACTTTTCCTGATGGATCCAGATGGATCAAATATTGAGCAACTAACTGACACCCCCGGCTATGATGGCGGTGCTTTCTTTTCTCTCGACGGTAAATGGATCTGCTGGAGGGCGTCAAGGCCACAGGGTGAAGAACTTACAGACTACAGGGACTTACTCCGGAACGGCCTGATCAGACCAAGCAAACTCGAAATATATGTCATGAACCTGGAAAAGCGCAAACCGATCCAGTTAACATTTAATGGCGCCGCTAACTTCGGCCCATATTTCCACCCGAACGGAGAGAAGGTCATCTTTGTATCCAACATGGATGATCCGCAACACCGGAACTTTGAAATGTATATGGTTGATATTAAAACCAAAGAAATAGAACGTATATCATATAACCCTACATTCGACGGGTTCCCCATGTTCAGCCATGACGGAAAGAAATTGGTCTTCGCCTCAAACCGTAACAACAGCAGGCCGCATGAAACAAATATATTCATAGCCGATTGGGAGGATTGAACAAGAAAAAGCTAAGCCTTTTTGACAGGATTAACTGGATAAACAAGATATATATCTAGTTAAACAAAACATCTATCACAACCAGAGGGAAATTGTAATGGAATATAAAGAATTGACTGACACAATTATTTTGGAATTAAAGTCACTTAGGCAAATTATTAAGGCTCATGAAGTACAATTGGTTAATTACCTTGTAGCTACGGGAAAACCAGCGGGGCTTATTCTTAATTTTGGGGAGAGTAAAGTTGATGTTAAACGAAAAGTGAAGAATTTAGAATAGTATTATAAAAACATCTTGTTTTATCCTGTTATCCTGTCGAAAAAGTTATCTCTCAACCACCTTAGTTGTAACAGTATATTCTATGCCATCACGCGTAAAAATTATCATAATCTCATTGCCTACCCGTAATGACTTTAAGACATCGGAAAAGGTTTCCAGATCTTCGATTGCGATTTCCCCGATACGTACAATTATGTCACCCTTCTGAAGCCCGACTTTGTCTGCCGGAGAATCGATCGTCACACCGTCAAGCTGAACACCTTTACCGGTAAAATCATAGGCGGGAACAGTACCAAGGACGACACGCCTTTTCTTATGTGACTGTTTTTTCTGTGGAGACAAACTCTCTTTTGCAACAGTTAGTGTTGAGGTCAAAGGTTCCGGCCTTGCGGCAAGGTACTCAACCGCTTCCTTTAAGACGGCAGCAGTCTTTACTAAACCTGCCGTATCTATTCTATCAACCGTATCAGTTGGACGATGATAGTTATCCCGCGCACCACTGAAGAGATGCACAGCAGGCACACCGGCATCGATAAAACTCTTCTCATCTCCGTTGCCAGTATCCAGAGTTGATTGTTTGATAGAGACTCCAGTCACATATCCTGCACCACGAAATATATGTACCCATTCGCTAGCAGAGTAATTACCAAAAATAGTTAGCGCATCATGACCTAACTGGCCAACTGTATCAAGATTGATCATCGCCATAATTTTAGAAACAGGATATTTTTCTGCATTCTTTACATAATGTATTGAACCGAGCTTGCCGGCTTCCTCAGCGCTGAAGGCTACAAACACAATCGTGCGTTCTGGCTGCCATTTTTTACCAGCCAGTCGTGCAAATTCCAACAAGACGGATATCCCACTGGCATTGTCGTCTGCGCCAGGGTGGATTTTACCTTCGTTACCTGCAAGGCAATCAGGCCAACCCAAACCATGCGAATCATAGTGGGCTCCGATAACCACACTCTGCCCATCAAATTGAGAATTATTGCCCGGTATAATTCCAATAACGTTCTGAACCGTAACAACATCATGCTCAGATATATCCACCTTTTCAGTCCAGGTTTGAAAATAATCATCCGACCTGTCTCCGCAAGGTTGTAAACCCGCATCAGAAAATTGCCTGGCGATATAGGCAGCAGCTTTATCCAGTCCCTCAGTCCCAAGTCCCCTTCCAGCCAGTTCGTCAGAAGCAAGGTATTCAATATCCTTTAACATTCTCGCCTCTGAAAAAAAAGGAGGCAGTTGCGCAAGGGCAGAACGTGGTTTCAGTTTGGCTGTTACCAGTTCAACTTCTTTACCATCTTCTTGAGAAATGGCAATGGACATGGGTGAATTGACTACAGGCCATTGCCCCTTGAAGACGTTGGCCGGCTCATCACCCGTAAAGCCAAGATAGCTATATTTATTGTAGTGTGGTAGTTTCCTTCCCAACCCAGGCATTGCGGCAATATTGTCAGTCGCCAGCCACGCCAGAGCATGGGCATTATTAGACGGGTGACGCCCCATTATTACAACAGAATGTTTATCTCGTTTCATTTCAGTATTTTCGATAGATACACCACTCTCATTTTTGGCATACTCATAATCGGATAGCGCATTGTTAAACATTGGACGAAAGCGATTTTCCCATCCAAACAACCATACTGCACGATCTGCCGGTAATTCTTCCAGTTCATTATCAAGCTTAATCTCCATGTTCACAGCACGGCCTTTCTGCCAACCTTTTGCCAATTCCTGATAGCCCAGACGGATTGATGCAGAGGTACTTGCAGGTAATACCACCAATACCTGCTCTGCTCCAAATACCTGACTTAATGCCGGTGGACTTTCATTGTGATCTAATGTGCGAAAAATATCAAATTCAGGATCAACGTCCAGTTGCAACGGACGCACAGGAAATTTTAGTTCCAGGTTGTACAGCTTTGCATCGACATTAATGGTTGTCTGGAACGCATTAGCGACCCCTTCCATGTGGACAGCAATTGGCAGTTTTAACAGATATGGCCCTGCTTCCTGTGTCTGTTCAATAACAGCTGACAGCACGTAACCATCGCCTTTTGGTTTAGCAACCGCCTGACTCACTTGCAAAGAGGGTGAACCAGTCCTCTTTACCCATTGTTCAAACATGGATTCCAAGGGTACATTGTTTACATTATTAAAGACCGTTTCTACATCATCAAAAGAAGCGAGCTTAAACTTATATTTTCTATAAAATCTATGAAGTGCTTTGACAAAGTCTTGATCTCCCAACTCCTGCCGAAGCATATGGAATAGCATCATGGTCTTACCATATCCTACGGCCTCTGTGACGGCACTATGCCGTGATCTAAATTTTGTCAGTGGAAAGTCCTTCTCCTTATTAGCAGTCACATAGTTCGTATATTTCTGGAGGACAGACCGACGGTATTCAACGGCCGCACCACGCTGCTCTTTAATAAGATGGTCAGCAAGATACGTTGTCAATCCCTCCGCCCAATTACCCTTTTCGTAATCAGTATATACCCCATTACCCCACCAGTTATGCAGAATTTCATGAGGATAAGAGGAATGAAGGATAAACGGAAAACGAATGACCCTGGAACCAAGAAGAGTGAATGAAGGCATGCCATAACCTGTCTCCCAGAAGTTCTCGACGAGTGCAAACTTACTGTAAGGATACGGGCCGAGGAGTTTCCGATACATCTCAAGATACTGTGCGGTTGTATCCAGGTATTTCTGCGCAAGTTGTGGATCAGGGTCTCGTAAGAAAGCCATTGCTTCCACTGCGCCAGCAGCCTGGTTATATTCAGTAAACTCGGAAGATATCAGATATATCTCTTCCTGCGGTGTATCTGCCACCCATACATCACGTCTTGAGTCGGCACGGACATCACTCTTTTCACGTGTACCCTGACTCACAGACGACCACCCTGCCGGTAATTCAACATCCAGATTAAATGTTACCAGTTCATCTACAAAATGTGGATACCAGTAGGTTGATCCGCTTAAGAAAATACCTTCCGGGAAAATTATGCCGGGTGACACACTAAAACTGCGTGCGTATTCTTCACCATATTCCCTGACGGGATGATAGATCTCACCAGCGTATTTGATTGTAAACTGATTGGTTCCAGATGGGAGCTTTACTTCAAAAAGATCCATCTTAATATTACTATGTTGAAGTGACTGATTGTCGCTGAAAAATTGTCCGGCTTCAGCACCAAAGTTTTTTCTTAGTATGAGATCTTTATCTAAAATTTCAGGCCCGAGCCTCTGATGAAGCGTAAATCGAAGCGGCCCTGCTTTTAAGGACTCCTGATGCAAGGTTATTTGATCAACTACCTCAATCCGATGACTGTCCGGATCCAGCTTAACCTTAAGGTCATGGTTGATCTGTCCGAATGCTGTTGGTGATATAACCAGGACAAACAATGCGATCTGTAAAAAGCGCCAGAACAGTTGACAATTCATTATAAATTCTCCAGTTATTATGATTTTTAAACGCTCCCCGGACAAAAGACACCGGAGAGTGGTAAATATAGTTTTTATCGTTATTCTAATCCTTGACCTCCTATTATAATCTGAGGATTTTCACAATCTACTAAATTGTCATTCCTATAACGCATTATCATAATTTATTATAATTAATGAAGTCACTGTCTACTGTAAAAATACTAAGTTTTTCAAGATTTGCGATAGCGATAATCAAGAAATCAGTTGCTGATCCTTGAATCCCATTTTTACGACAGAAACTAGTTAGCCAATGCTGTATTTTAGCGTTTGGTTAAACGACTGATTATGTACATTTTTTGTTAATAGATTGGACAATCAAACAGGTTTTTTTCCTTGTACTTTCGTATTTATTAACTAAAATAACCATGTTGTTCTTTCTCATGGAGGGGACGAGAATAATTCCCCGGGAGGTACAAGTTCACGCTTGTACTTCCCTTTTTTTGTAATAATAAAAAATCAACTGTCGCCAACTATGTCAGAATTGGCAGTAACCAACAGGAATTAGCAGAAAACAGTTGAAAACCTTAAACTATTATGGTATAAGGTGTAACAGTATAACAAACACTATGATCGGCAGTTTTAAAATTAATAAAAATGGTTCTGCCATACCTTGGAAGCAGAAGATCGCTGGTTCAAATCCAGTCGAGCAATCCATTTTTTTGAGCCACAAAAAATAGAAATGCACACTTTATCAGCCTATTAAGTACCAGGTTTTAACTTTCTAACAAAATCTCTGAAAATCAATATGCGTGTAGCAATGTATTACAATAATAGTGACATTAGAGTTGAAGAGATGCCAACACCGCAGATTGGTCGGGGTGAGATATTACTAAAATCGCTGGCCTGTGGTATCTGTGGCAGCGATGTGATGGAATGGTATCGTATCCACAAAGCACCACTTGTACTTGGCCATGAAGCGACCGGTGAGATTGTTGAAGTCGGAGATGGTGTTACACGATTCAAAACAGGGGATAGGGTTTTTGTATCACACCATGTTCCCTGCAATACATGTCATTATTGTTTAAATGGCCACCACACGGTATGCGACTCCCTACGTAGTACTAATTTTGATCCCGGTGGCTTTGCAGAGTATGTACGAGTGCCGGAAATTAATGTAGACAGAGGAGTCTTTGTACTTCCAGATAATATGTCACTGGAAGATGGCACATTTATTGAACCATTGGCCTGTGTGGTTCGAGGACAAAGAGTAGCACGTATTGAACCCGGCCAAACTGTAGTTATTATCGGCAGTGGTATGTCAGGGCTACTTCACATACTGCTTGCTCGATCACTCGGAGCCGGAAAAATAATTGCTACAGACATAAGTGAATATCGTATGGAGATGGCGAAAAAGTTTGGAGCTGATTCCGTTATTTCCGCTCATGATGACCTGCCCTCACACCTGCTCAAATTGAACAGTAACAGGCTTGCCGATCGTGTGATAGTAACAGCCGGAGCAGACTCTGCCTTAGATACCGCTATAAAATCTGTAGACCGCGGTGGTACTATCCTGTTCTTTGCACCTGGCGGCCCGGATACCCATCTTTCCGTACCGTTTAATGATTTTTGGAAAAATTGTTTTACTTTATTGCCAACATATGGTGCCAGCCCTCTTGACATAGAAGTGGCAATTGAGTTGATTAGTTCTCAGCGCGTTCCAGTACAAGAGATGATTACCCATCGTTTAGGTTTGGCAGAAACCGAACGAGGATTTGAGTTGGTTACTGAAGCCAAAGAGTCTATAAAAGTAGTTATCGAGCCACACAAATAAGCATCTTCTAAAAAAAATAAAACCTCAAAAGTTTCATTCCGTTAAAACCCATGAAACCCGCTCGTTTAATCGCTGACAAGATAAAGGACAACCTACACACAAATGTAATAGGCCGCGAAGTAATTACACTTGAACGTGCCGCTTCGGCAATGGACATTGCAAAAGAGATGCTCAAGGAAGGTGCTGCAGAAGGAACAACAATTTTCGTTGAAGAGCAAACTCGAGGAAGAGGACGGTCAGGGAGAGAGTGGTACTGCAAGGATGGAAAAGGGTTGTTGCTGACGGTTGTCTTAAAACCAGTAATTCAACCTAAAAAATCGTATCTTTTAATGGTTTTTACTGCTGTTGCAATCGTAAAAACGATCAGGGATATGTTCAAATTACCAGTGGAAATCGACTGGCCTAATGACCTTGTAATTAATAATAAGAAATTAGGCGGTATAATTGTAGAAACACAAAATAATACCGGACAATCAAAAGACTACATTGTAGGCATTGGTATTAATGTCAATTTAAAAAAGCATGAGCTTCCGGGTCACATAGATCAGCCGATAACATCTCTTGCCATTGAAAAAGAAACATTTGTAGACCGTGCCAATTTTGCAAGAGCATTGCTGCAGAATCTAGATTCATGGTACTTAATCCTAAAAGATGAACGCCACGAACATATTGTGGAGAAGTGGCAAGAATTCTGCGTGAACATTGGAAGAATGGTCAACGTACGTAATGCTAAAAAAGAATTTACGGGAATTTTTCTAGGAATTTCTAATAACGGAGAATTGATACTACAACTCGATAATGGACGCAAAAGAAATTTCAAAGTTGAACACACTATTATGAATCACCATACATCATCCACTTTTGTATCCTCGTAGTTAATTAGACCCGCATTAAGTTGTTTTTCCACAATTTCCAGCTTTGTTTCCAATCTATCGATTTGTTTTGTCAAATCTTTATAGACTATGAAACCAAGAATCAGCAATAAAACTGTGTAAACAATTACAAATGTAGTTGCGGGGCTCTCTTTGTGTGTTGTTTCATGAGGTTTTGCATGATAATCATACGTATCTTTACCCAAAACAACCTTCCGATTTGCCTCTGTTACGTCACCGATCCCAAAAGCGTCTTCATCCTGTTTATCACTAGATTCTATTACGCTACCAAGCTCCCGGATCTTGTTCCCCTGTAGACTAAGCGTCTCTGATACATCAATAGGTTCGTACGCTTTTTCTTCCTGTTTTTCTTCGTACTTTGTACCTGTCTCTTTGTTATCACTTACTGGGTCAAGCGGTTTTTCTGTCTGCACTTCCTGACTATCTATATCACCCTTCAGGTTTGCGGTATCTTCTTTTTTGTCATTTTCCTTCAACCACTTAAAAGGATCAGTCCCAAGCACACTTTTCTTTTGCATAAAGCTTTCCTTCAGTAACAAACGTCACCAAAATTATACAATTTACAAACTAACAAATACGGCTGGTACAACTCAAGAGTTGTTATTAATATCGCAAGGAACACACGCCTTTCAATATTAATAATTTATGTGTCCCCCACTTTAAATACTTTTCTCTTGAGCAATTATCTCTTTAGTTAGTGCCACATAATCCTGAGCGCCATTAGACTCTGGAGCGTATACCGTAATTGGCATACCATGGCTTGTTGATTCTGAAAGTTTAATATTTTTTCTTATACAAGTGACAAACACCTTGTCTTCAAAATATTCTTTAATCTTGTCAAGCACCGCCTGCCCCAACTTTGTCCTGCTATCATACATACAAGCTATTATTCCGGTAATCTCTAACGAACTGTTCAGCCTTTTCTTGATAATATCAAAAGTTTGCAACAACTTGCTTACGCCCTGTAACGCAAAGAACTCAGTTTGCACAGGAATGAAAATTTCGTTAGCGACAGTAAGTGCATTCAGGGTTAGAAGCCCTAGAGAAGGTGGGCAATCGATTAAAACGTAATCATACACATTTAACATCTCACCAAGATAGAACTTAACTATCGTTTCACGCCCCACAGTGTTAACAAGCTCCACCTCCGCACTTGCAAGATCAATATCAGAAGGAATAAGATCCAGACCACTTATGGCCGTTTTGATTAATACCTCAGAAACGTTCTTCTTACCGCACATTATCTGATAAATTGATAAATCTTTCCCCTGAGCGTTAACACCGTAATGGATACTTAAATTAGCTTGAGGATCGAGATCTATCAGTAGCACCTTTTTACCAAGTGCAGCGAGACATGCTCCAACGTTTGCAGTAGATGTCGTTTTCCCAACCCCGCCTTTTTGATTTATAAACGCAATGCTACGCAACTTGACCCTCTTTGATATACGTTTTTTGTGGAATACACAATAGGCTAATAGCGGAAAGTTTATCCATACTAAATATTGTTGTCAAGGATATTTATATAAAATGCCCGTTATAATTATTATAAAAATCCTATAGCTTTACATACTTGTGCATACATTGTCAGTCATGCACAATGTCGTTTCAGCACTCTTTTCGCGGACTTATTAATCGAAAAAGCATACATTATCAACACTTTCTGCTCTTGACTCTTATTATATTCCGTTTGGAAGGAATATCTATTATTACCAATGCTAATCATCCACACAAAAACACAACGCAAATTGTCCTAAGATTGTTGTTGTAAGATTGTTATTGACATATCGATAGAAGTCTGTTATTTTCCCTATTTCATTAATTTTCTTTTTGTCATAATCAAATTTCATCAATATATTATATAGGCCAGCAGTTTTAAAAAACAACTCCATATTGCCAATTTACTTATTTTAATTTGGTTGGCATTTTGAGTACAGTTTAGAGTTCTGGTTGTTTATTAAGGGAGGTAAGATATTGTCTGTAGAAAACTTAGAGAAAGACATCACTGCAATTGTCGCTGAAGTAACCGAACTGGAAGAAAATGAAATATGGGAGAAAAGGGATGCCGACTTTTTTAAGGATTTGGAAATTGATTCCTTACTAGCACTAGAAATCCTGGCCCTTATAGAAAAGAAATTTAAAGTTCAAATTCCGGAAGAAAAACTCGTAGACATTACATCGTTGAATGCAACAATCGAGATGACAAGATCTACACTTGAAGGAAAATAGAAAAAAGCACGTAACGTTTCTTAGTCATCTACGTGTCTATCCACAAACGATAATAGTGGTCATGCAGTGACTATCTAAATAGAACGAAAGGTTATTATAAATGTTGAATTTTGAGGAAGTAAGAGAGTTGGTTCCTCAAAAATACCCATTCTTATTTATTGATAAAGTTGTTGAACTTCAAAAAGAAAGCAAAATTGTTTGTTTAAAAAATATAACGGCTAATGAGTCTTTCTTTACTGGACACTTCCCTGATTTTGCCATAATGCCTGGAGTTCTGATCGTAGAAGCCCTGGCGCAAGCCTCGATTATCCTCTTCAAAAAGAGCTTCGATACTGAGCAGTACAAAGATAAGATCTTTTTGTTGGCATCTGCTAACGTTCGGTTTTCAAAACCTGTTTTTCCTGGCGACCAGCTTTTTCTGGAAATTGAAATAGAAAAAGTAATTTCCAGTGCGGCAATAGTTAAGGGTGTGGCCAAAGTGGGAGACAAAGTTGTAACAAAGGCAACTTTGAGTTTTGGAGTTGCAAATAAAGATACATTAACGGGTTGAAAATATGAATCTTCACAAAGTAAAGAACCATGGATAAAAGAATTGTAATTACCGGTATGGGTGTAATTTCTCCCATAGGAAACGATAAAGATGCATTTTGGGATGCATTGATTTCCGGCACGTCCGGTGTTTCAGATGTCACATCATTTGACACCTCGCCTTTCAAAGTACATAGAGGCTGTTTCGTTAAAGATTTCAATTATGATAATTATAAAAATAATGGTTCAAGTCGTGAAATTGGCAAAGGCTCACAATTTGCGGTTGCAGCGGCAAAGCTGGCTATCGAAGACTCTAATATTGGTTTAAAGAATATTGATCCGGAAAGAGCTGGTGTTTCAATTGGAACAACTGCAGGAGAAATTCAGATTCTGGAAAAAGTGAACTATGTAAGACATGAAAAGGGAGAGGATAGTGTTGACCCTAGCTTGTTCCCTATGCATCCTTGCGTTAATATGCCATCTAACATATCTATTGAATTTGGCTTTAAGGGACCAAGCACAATAATACCTACCGCATGTGCGGCTGGAAACTATGCAATCGGCTACGCATGTGATTTGATAAAACTAGGAAGAGCCGATATAATGCTAGCCGGTGGATCAGATCCATTTTCTAAAGTAGCGTTTGTCGGTTTTAGTAGGTTAAATGCCATCGCGCCAGACATTTGTCAACCTTTTGACAAAAACAGAAAAGGCCTGTTAGTTGGCGAAGGCGCAGGAATGTTGGTATTAGAATCCCTCGAAGGTGCACTGGCCAGAAACGCAAATATTTATGCAGAAATCCTGGGTTACGGCTTGAGTTGTGATGGTTATCACATTACAATCCCGCACCCGGAAGGCAATGGCGTCACTTCTGCTATGAAAAAAGCCTTGAAAGATGCCAAAATTAGACCAGAAGATGTTCAGTATATGAGTGCGCATGGCACAGGAACAGTTGCCAACGACAAGGCCGAAACCATATCGATAAAGAAGATCTTTGGCGAACATGCAAAAAATCTGGCCATAAGCTCTATAAAATCGATGCTTGGTCATACAATGGGAGCTGCCAGCGCCATTGAAGCAATTGCATGTGCTTTAGCTATAAAAGAAGGTGTTGTGCCGCCAACAATAAACTACGAAACAAAAGACCCTGAGTGCGATTTGGATTTTGTTCCAAACGTTAAACGCGAAATGCAAGTCGATATTGCCATGAATAACGCATATGCTTTTGGTGGTAACAATAGTAGTCTCATACTCAAAAAGTTTACTGGTTAAGAATTCAAAACTAAGATAGTGTTAATTTTCATACCGATATTAGAATTGTTCGGTTTAAAAAAGATTTTAAGTAAAAGAGGTTGGCAATTTATATGAATGGTCGTTTGGTCATAACAGGAATAAGCGTCTTATCGTCAATCGGAGAAAACCAGGATGAGTTCTGGACTAATTTGATCAATGGTGTTTCCGGGATAAAAGATATCACGCTATTTGACGTCTCAAAATACAAAAGTAAAAAAGCTGGTGAAATATCAGATTTTGATGCTAAAGCATACTTAGGCAAAAAGGGGATTCGTCATATAGACAGGACATCGCTATTGGTATCTTCGGCGGCAAAACTTGCCATGGACGATGCTAATATCACCCACGAAACTTACAGTGCCGATGAACTGGGAATAGTAATCGGATCAACGTATGGCAGTATTGACAGTATCGGTTCATTCGATCTGGAGGGATTAAAGGAAGGTCCAACTTTCGTAAATCCCATGGATTTTCCAAACACTGTCCTTAATGCACCAGCAAGTAGGGTATCTATTTTCTGTAATGCTACCGGTTTAAATTCTACAATTTCTACAGGAACTGCCAGTGGATTGGATGCTATCATTTATGCCTCTGATTTTTTAAGACTAGGCAGAGGAAAAGCCGTATTAGCCGGTGGAGTCCATGGTTTAACTCCGGACATTTTCTGGGGAGCTTACAGATCAGGAGTATTGTCGGCCAGCAGTAACGGTGGTATAGAAATATCCTCTCCATTTGATAAAAGACGCAACGGTTTCATAATTGGAGAGGCGTCGGCGTTACTGGTAATAGAAAGACTTGATGACGCACGGGAAAGAAATGCTAAGATCTATGCCGAGATAAAGGGATACGGAAGCACATTTAACCCTGACAAGATTTCTCATGACAACATTGATACCACTCAAGGCGTAAGATGCATATCTACAGCAATGAAAGACGCCGGGATTAATTCTGACGAAGTTTCTTACATATCCGCATGCGCTAATTCCAGTGTGACCGGAGACAAAATGGAAGCTAAAATTATTAGAGACTATTTTGGTGATAACGCTGATAATGTCCCTGTAAGTGCTATAAAATCAATGACAGGAGAATGCCTGGACGCATCAGGGTCACTACAGAGCGTTGCTGGTGTATTGGCAATTAATAATAGTATTATCCCTCCAACAATTAACTATCAGGAAAAAGATGAAGAGTGTAATCTGGATTGTGTTCCAAACAATAGCAGAAAATCTGAAGTTAAAAATGTACTTATCAACTCCTTTTCCGATACAGGCAACATTTCTTCCTTAATCATCTCAAAATATTCATAACTTCATAGCGACAGTTTCCATGAGTAATTTCTCCCTGAACAAATCTGAAATAAAATCTAAGTATGACGTAATTGTACTGGGAGCTGGGATTGCCGGACTAATCTGCGGAACTTTCCTGGCAAAACAGGGAAAGAAAGTTCTAATTATTGAACAACATAGTATTCCCGGAGGTTATTGTACTTCTTTTAAGAGAAAAGGTTTTATCTTTGATGCCGCTGTCCATCATATTGGTGGGTGTGGAAAATGGAGCGTAGTTGGTAGGTGCCTTAAAGAACTCGATATAAATATTAATTTTCTACGGCTTGATCCTATGGACAGCATCCATTTTCCTTCATTTTCAGTGGAAATACCTGCTGATATTGACGATTATGTAGATCTGTTGAAGGAACGGTTTCCATCAGAAAGTAAAAAAATATCACTTTTCTTTAAAGAATTTATTAGACTATACAGGGCTACATTTAGCACAGATGAGCATGAAATGCTTATCAAATACCAAGACCTTACTTATAAAGAAATGCTGGAGAACTTTTTTACTGATGAGCAGCTTAAGATGACTTTATCTGCACAGTGGGGATACATTGGTTCACCACCACATGAGGTTTCGGCTATTGGTATGTGCCAGATGTTAGTAAATTATCTAAAAGACGGAGCCTATTTCCCCGTCGGTGGTACCCAGAATTTTGCCGATGCAATCACTCAAAAATTTATTGACTATGGCGGCCACATTATGCTATCTTCTAGCGTTGAGACGATTTCCACAGATAGTAATATTATAAAAGGAGTTACAACGAATAAAGGGGGAGAAATTATGGCTGATACCTTTGTGTCAAATATTGATCCCAAACAAACCTTTTTGCGCTTGTTAGACAAAAATACCGTTGATAGCTCATTTCTACACAGGATCGAGAACATGAAAGAAAGCGTTTCATTCTTTTTACTATACCTTGGCCTTGACAATAGAGTAGACTTAAAAAAGTTAAAAAGGGGTTTTTACCATACATCAAATAACTTAAGCGCTTCTGATAGTGATTGGTTTTATATTTCCGTTCCCACGGAGGTTGATTCAAGCTTGGCACCTGATAATAAACAGATAATATCTGTTGTTGTCTCTTCAAGGGATAGTTACGACGACATAGACAATTGGGACACGTACAAAGATAAAATGAAAAAATACACATTAAATTACCTGGAAAATTTTGTACCCGATATTCAGAATCATATTGTTGTAACTGACGCTGCCACGCCTAAAACTCTATATCGTTATACACACAACTCAAAAGGCGCAGCTTATGGCGGGGCCGTTACCGTAGACCAAACATGGTCAAATAGACTTCCACACACAACACCCTTCAAAAATCTTTTTCTAGCGGGGCACTGGACAAATCCGGGTCCAGGAATATGTGCGGTTGTATCCTCTGGTTGGAGGGTAGCTAATATGATTTTAAATAATTAGGAGGATAACAATATGAGAAAAATGATGCTGATAAACCCACATCCCCCTGGAAGGCATGGCGAGGAGAGCATATCTGTCATAGTCCAAATGCCTTTAAACCTGGCATACATTGCAGCCCTTACACCGGGTGACTGGGAGTTTGATGTAATCGATGAAAATATAGAGCTGGCCCTTGATGATAATGGAGATATTACATTTGAGCCGGTAGATATGGTTTGTATTACTTCTGTTACCTATCAAGTGTCTAGAGCTTACAAGATTGCAGAGATCTGCAGAAAAAAAGGCATGACCGTAGTCATGGGTGGCATACACGCTTCAGTAGTACCTGAAGAAGCTTCAAAATATGTAGATGCAATTTTTATCGGAGAGGCCGAAACACTGTGGCCACAAGTCATTAAAGATTTTGAAAATGGCGAACTCAAAAAGAGGTACGAAGGCGGGCTGCCAGGCCTGTCAGAAATGAAACATGTATTTCCGAATAGGGAACTCCTGAAAAAGAAATATGATTACAAGTTATCATCAATTGTTACAACTAAAGGTTGTCCAAATTACTGCGATTTCTGTAGCGTACCAACCTTTCAAGGGAAAAAGTATAGAGAAAGACCGTATGAAGATGTTCTAGACGAGATGGAAGCCACTGACTACAAGGGCCTGATGTTTGCCGAAGATAATTTTTATGGCCATAGTAAGAACTCTGCCAACAGAGCAAAAGCCCTCTTTCGTGGAATGATAGAAAGGGGCATTAAAAAGGACTGGCTTGGATTTACTGCACTCAATATATCAAAGGATGCAGAGGTACTTGACCTGATGGCGAAAAGTGGAAATTTTGGTTTTCTCTGCGGAATAGAATCGACAAATGAGGCTGTTCTGGAGAAGATGAATAAAACTACTAATTTAAGGATTGGGGCTGATAATTATTATGACAGCGTTCAGAAAATCCATGATCATGGTCTTGTTGTTTGGGGGTCAATTGTCCTTGGAGCAGATGGTGATGATAAAGATTCCTTCAAAAGAATGACAGAGTTTGTATTGGAAAACAATATAGACGTACTTACCTTTGGTATTAATTGCCCGTTTCCAAAGACTGCGCTTTATGATAGACTGGATTCTGAAAAGAGGATCTTCAGAAAGAATTATCCTGAAGACTGGAAATATTATGATACTGCGCATGTTGTTCACAGACTAGTTGATATGACATTAGAGGATTTCATTGAAGGTATGCAATATATGTATGACCACCTATATGCCGCCGACAATCTGAGGCTGAGATTTAGGAAATCACTACAAACTATTGGCAGTACGACTCACGGCAAACGTAATGCTATGTTCGGCTTCAGGGTTGGTTCTGATTGGATACAGGTATTTGAACAAGTACTGGAAAATCTTCGTCTACTATACGATTCAGGTGATTACTACAAGGATTGGTATAAGAGCAGTGCCGTTACTGTACCATCGGGTAAAGGTGTCGCGGTAAGTTAGACCACAGGCATTTAATGGTAGTTAAATATAGCGAGTTCCATGTTACATGTTGTGTGTTTTCTACTTGTAACATGGAACTCTGTACTCTATTGCTAAGGAGTATATCCAACCACAATGATCACTCCTCTATTTAACCATATCTCTTCACTTTAACATTGTCAGTGTCTTTATTGGCAAAATATTGACAAATGTTATTTTTAGGGTAAAATCGATCTTGTACTTAATATTACAAGAACAAGAACTACATACATAAGACAGTATTATGGAAGCGTTTAGAAAAAGGAAGGTGGTCCAATGTTAAATTTTTATAGAAAACTTTTTACCTCTACAGTTGCCCTGTTTGTACTTGTTGTATTAAACTTTACAAATAGCTCAATTAATAATGTACAAGCAGTAGATTATATAAAAAAACCATCAGAAACTCATCATCAGTCATTCGAACCTTACGAAAACCCAATTGTTATTCCTGATCCAAAACCAAGAGGTGTTGTTGTAAGAGTCAAAGAGATTACAACATACGAAGTAGTTGTTGACGAGCAAAAGGTGAATGCAAACAAAGTGACCATGGAGGATCTAGATCTTATAGAGTTGAAAGATAAAAAAGATATCAATTTCCACCAGGTGGACTGTTTTTTTTATGCAAAGGTAAAGCAGACTCAAACAAAATCAACAGACTATATATCAAGCACTAGATGGAGAGAAGGTGAACAATTCTGGTTGTCAGACGGTGGGAAATACGTTGAGTGGGAACCGTGGTCTGAATGGTATTCAGGTAATAAATGGTAATACGTACAACAAGTAGAGAACCTTGTATTCAGAACGTAACTATTGTAGGTTAAGTTTGCAGTTGCAGATTAGCTTATTTTTACTTCGTTAAAACCTACTGAAAGTAAAAGGAGGTACAATTAACCATACGAGAACCTCTGCTCTGATGAGCAGACACTATGAAATACAGGCGCTTTTTCTAGCACTTTGTTCTCCTGGTAATGCCAGACACTTCATCGTAATAGGTGATTGTCACCCTAGTGATCTTGAACTCCTTCTCTTTTTGTTTTATACAATTCGAAAGATTCATCTTTTTTTGCATACTGGCTGATATTTCTGTCAGTATACATTAAAGACATTACCCTGTTCACACCCCTATGTGACATCAAATGGAACTCTTCAAGTGTCACCTCCAGATCTTCCTTTAACCACACCATCTTTTTATGTGATTTGTCTTCTTCTACAAAATCCGGCTCGCCATTTCCCTCTATAAAGATTGTTTCAGTCTTCTTTATATCATTTTCAGCAAATTGTAAAGTATAATCACTCCAACTACTAAGTATGACAATCTTATACAGTTTATTTTCATAAAAGAAGAATGTGAAACGTCCTCCACCAACACCCCTTGTAAGTAGTGTGACCTTATTGTTTACCATCGGCTCATATTCAGATTTGTCAGGAGCAGGAAATTGTTTCTGTACTGCACTTAAGCTGATTCCAAAATCAAGCGGTTGTTCTGCTGTTACTGATTCCGAATTGGATTCATTTTCAGATGCATAACCAAGCATTGTTTTAATGGTTTCTACATCCTTATATATTTCTTCATCTGTGATTGTCTTTTGATCGGTAGCAACATTCTCTGTTGTGGTACAGTTTTGAATAATTACCATTGAAAGAATCGACAATAAAACAAACCAGATTTTTTTCATACTAGTTTTTCGATGTCATGGATGAGAATTGAAAAACGGACTCTGAAGTTCTCTGATATCAAGGTACTTCTATATTATCAAAGATATTTTGTATGACTTTTTCTGCTGTCATTTCTTCTGCCTCTGCTTCATAGGTGATGATCACTCTATGACGCAGTACGTCCATTCCTATTGATTTTACATCTTGTGGAGTAACATAGCCCCTGCCTTTGAGAAAAGCATATGCCTTTGACGCAATAGCGAGGTAAATAGTCGCCCTGGGCGACGCACCATATTCAATGAATTCGTCTAAATCTAGCCCGTACTTTTGAGGATCTCTGGTGGCAATTACCAAGTCTACTATATAATCTTTTATCTTATCATCAATATAAATCTGATCGACTACGCCGCGTAAGCGCTTTATATCGCTTGATTTTAAAACAGAATTTACTTTGATACTTGTATCGGTCAAGGCCATTCTATCCATGATTTCACGTTCTTCACTTTTATTAGGATAATCCACATTAATTTTTAACATGAATCTATCAACCTGTGCTTCCGGTAGAGGATAAGTACCTTCTTGTTCAATCGGATTTTGCGTAGCAAGTACCAGGAAAGGGTCTTCAAGTTTAAATGTATCACTGCCAATCGTTACCTGCTTTTCCTGCATCGCTTCCAAAAGAGCACTCTGTACCTTTGCGGGTGCCCTATTAATTTCATCAGCAAGAATAATATTTGAGAAAATAGGACCTTTTTTAGTAGTAAACTCTCCGCTACGAGGATTATATATAAGTGTACCTATCAAGTCTGCCGGCAGAAGATCTGGTGTAAATTGGAGCCGTTGATATTTTACCTGAATTGCTTTTGCCAGAGTCATTACAGATAATGTCTTTGCTAACCCAGGAACGCCTTCCAACAGGATGTGGCCATTAGCCAGGATGCCAATCAGCAATCTTTCTATGAGATGTTTTTGTCCTACAATTACTTTCCCCATCTCATTACTCAGATCAGAAAGAACACGGCTCTCTTCCTTGATTACATCAGTTATATTTTTTATATCTTTTGATTCCATAATTTATACCTTTTCAGTCGTAGCGACTATAGCCTTTTTTTTGGGAGTTATTCTCTTGCACGTAGACTTTCGCTGGAACTATGGATGTTAGAAGAGAACTCTTACTAAAAAAGCGATTAAAAAGCCAGCTAGTTTTTTTCAGATTTGCATAAAACCATAGCCTAGTAGTCGTCTGGAGCAAAAGCCAACGTCTAATAATCTTATTAATCAGTATTAGTTATTGAATTTCTCTTACTACACTTGCTTCTATCAGATCTTGAATCTTGTTTTTGTTCATTAGGTAGACAAAGTTTGTCTCTGAACCGGTAACATAATAATCATTACCGGCCTCTTTCCCTACCAGCAATGAAGCCTCGCCATCGTCAAAACTGATAGTGATGTTAAACTGTGGGTTATCAAACCCATATTTTGATAAATTCTCGTTTGAATACTGTACAATAAACTCACCCATCAGCAATTTCATTGAAGAGATTATTCTATCTGCCAAATTCCCGCTCAATAGTATATTTTCTGGCTTGATCATACGCCACATCTGTTCTTCATTTTTCTGAAAAAGCAACTCCTTTTCAGGATGTATTATTTTAATAGACTTTGCATTCGCACTATCGAAGCTGAACAACGTTCTTGTGACAAGCTCGATACTATAATCCCTGACGTCAGTCCACCCTACCTGAAAAATCATGCCTTCGCCATCCACTTTCGCATAATAATTAGACTTATCTTTCTCCGGTTCCACTTTATTTCCTATCAGGAGTGTCTTTGTCTTCAATTCTTTTGGCTTTACCAGATCATCTTTCTGGCTAATTACATGATCACCTTGTGGAGCCACACCAGCATCTTCATATGTTAAAGATGCACTTAACAGGGGATTATCAAATCCATAATCAGCAGAGTTTTCGGATGAAAGAGCAACTATCTTATCCGCCAACAGAAACGAGAGGTTCCATACCACTTGATTAATGGAGTCCAGTTCAGCTTGCATTGATACAGGGCTAATCATATTCCACTTCGGTCTACGCATAGTAGAATCGTCTGCCGTCTCACATATGAGTGTTTTGCCATCCCTTTTGATAACCATTTTCTGAGCACTTTCCTTAGGGAATTCCATGACTAACTTGTCTCTGAATGCGAGATAACCTTCCGTGGCAATATCATAGAAATTCTCCGATGGTACCGTATAAACCGCATCTTCTCCGTCTCGTCTCACGTAGCACAGTCCACCATTTTCATCAGCATTACCTATTAAGAATTTCACAGTTTCACCTTCGCCAATCCTCCTGAAGACTGAAACTTCGATAGGTGAACCTGCTAATCCATACTTTTCAAAGTTAGTACCGCTATCATCAACATATTGCTGTATCTGCAAATCCTTAATTTTTTCTACAAATTCTCTTACAACGTCTCTATCAGCAAGAATCTCTTTTGGCGATTTAATCATCCAATCATATTGTACCGTTTTTTCCATAACAAGTGTCGAATCAGGATATTTTAAATCAATTTTTTCTATACCGTAAGTGCCGATTGCATCAAACCTCAAGAGCTGCTTGTCACGCAAATCATTTAATTCCAGATCCAGATCGCGAAGAAACATATCCTGTACAAAGAAAATTGAACTTTCTCCGTCAAGCTTTGCATAAATTTTTTCATCCAGGCTGTGTCCCAAATGGATAGTTTGCACATCGTTTGCAGTACCAATGCTGAGAGTAAACACGGGCTTATCCAGTCCGTAGTTGATAATATCTTCTTCGCTATCGGACACAAAATCTTCTTTAGCGATCTTCAGGTTTTTCAATTCATTGAGCATATCATTGATTCTCTCAGTATCAGCACGGTCTGAAAGCGGTTGTGTTATCCACCAGAGTTGCTCGGCCTTCGAACACACCACAGAATCATTCGACTCTCTCTCAAGCCGAACCCTCTCTACCGAATGTTTATCAAACTCAAAAGCCCATTTACTTCTTAAATCATTGATATCTTTGTCTATTTTCTCCAGGAATTTAGCGTCAACGACAGAAACATCCTTGTCGTCACCCACTGTTATATATACCGTGTCTTGTCCTGCAGCCAGCTTGTCTCCGATATTGACGGTATACCTGGCAACATCTCCAGATGTTCCGCCAACCATTGAACCCTTTTTCAACCAGAGGCTAATGGTAATAGCTGGAGTTTCAAGACCATACTCTTTCAAACTGAAATTTGTAGTCTCACTTTTTTCAACAATACCTATTTTTCTCAGAAACTCAAATTGTGAGAGAATTTCAGCCACTTCAGCTTTGTCAGCTCTTAACTGTAGCGGTTCCAACATCCGCCATGTTTCATTATCAGTGCTCTCAAGGACAATATTAGTATTCCCCTTTTTCATTTCTATTTTATTAATCTGGCCTGGTTTATAATCTGGCAGTGCCATTTGTTGTCTCTGTACCCACACATCTGTTCTATATTGCTTTCTGTCATATAGAAATATGTATGCCGCACCAATGCCTGCTACTATTAAGAGTATTATTGTAGTTTTAAACTTCATAATTTAATTAAAGCCTCCGATTATTATCTTCTTCTTCTCCACCAGACGAAGCCGCCAATTATTATTCCAATAGAAGGTAGTCCTGCAATAGACAACCAAAATATTGCGGCTAGTTGTCCAGGTCTGACAATAGCCCTTCTGACATCAGGAGCCTTTGCTGATATCCCTAACTCCTTTTCCCTCCTAGCCAGCCAGCTTATCGCATTTAAGACAAGATCCTGATTACCCGGATTATCAGAAAATGCGTTTGCGGCAAAATCTGTATCACCAAAGATAACAACACGTGGCCCCTTTTTACCAATATCTGCAAACGCCTGCGTAGCATGTGGAGGTGCAGTAGGATTTGGCTTCGCTTCTCTTAACTCCGATGCCACTGCTAATATAATCGGAGAGCTGATGTCCGAATCCTCATCATATTTTGGTCTTTTTTTACCAACTATCTCAGTTTCACCCCAACTTTGATCAGGGGCCTGTACAATCCCTACTGCAGAAAATGCCATTGCATCACTCAATGGGACAATACTAAGTGCGCTTGAACCATAGAAAACAGACGTCAGCTTTTTGATGTCGTTTGTGATTTCGTGGTCTAAGTACTTATCATCACTTATATATACCTCAACAACTGTCTGCATACCAAAAAGCGGCATATTCACTTTGTTGTATACAACCGCATCATCCCTGACCACTACGCCATACTCTCCTAGCAATGCACTTAAGCCGGATGATTTATTCACACCTACGGCAGGCTCCAGCATTACGATTAACTTGCCGTTTTTAAGTTCACCCTTATCATTTATCAACCTTGCTGAAGTCCCTACATAGTCGCGGATGTAGTTTGTCTCTTGTGTTGAGAAATTCTTTGTTGGTCCTGCGATGAAGAGTATGTCGCAATTTTCAGGAACTCTCTTCTGTTTTAGCAAATCAAGAGGCAGGACGTTGTAATTAGCACGCTTGATAGCACTTGCCAGATTTCCAATCCCTGCTCGCTCAAAGTCTCCGTAATCTCTCTCTCCATGTCCTTTGGTAAAGTACACGTTTGTCTGTTTTTCTCGTGTTACATTTAAGACGGCAGACGTGAAGATCTCTTCGCCCTTGAATTTAAAAGGAAATTCTCTTTCAATTACTTCAGATTGCAGTACATGCTTACTCTTATCTCCACAAGTGAAAATTATGGAGTTTATTTGCAATTGCTCCAGATCCATCTTGAGCTTCTCTGCAAGCTCAGTTATTTTTGTACGATCGGTCAAAGGGTTCAGAAGAGTAACCGTTATTTTATCTGATAAATACTTGTATTCCTCTAGTATGTCTATAACCTGCCCGTAAAAACGGTAGTCCTGTTTTTTTACCAGAAGTGAAGTAATAAAAACGGGTTGATCTAGATTTTTCAGAATTTTCTTTGTTTTGGCAGTTAATGAGTATTTTCCCGACGCAGTAAAGTCGCAACGATAATAATGCCTATCGTTAATGTAGCTGACAAATACAAAGATGGCTACTGCGATAAGTATCATAAAGATTACATTAGCCCCGATCAGGGTTTTCTTTTTTCTTATATCTTGTGGATTCTCTGATGTTGTTACTTCTTTATTATTCAATGACTTTCCTACCTCCACTTTCTACTCTCAACATTTCGTACTGTAATAAACAAAAGTAATGTCGTAAAACTCAAATAGTAAATTACATCCCTGGTATCCACAATGCCTTTTGTAAAAGAAGACCAATGATCATAAGTCCCAATATATCTTAGAGCTTCGTAAAACCAACCATCCCCATATGTACTCAAAAAACCGACTACCCAGAGAATTATTAATGCAACTATCCCTATCACAGCAGCAACAACCTGGTTCTTTGTTAACGATGACACAAGCAAACCAACAGATACAAATAGCGCACCCATGAGCAACAGTCCAATATAACTGGAAAAGATAGGCCCGAAATCAGGATTTCCAAAAATGGACAGGAACAATACATAAATCCATGTAGGAAGTATCATCACCGCATACAAGCTTAAGGCGGCAAGAAACTTACCAAACACCACATCAAAATCCGTTACCGGAGAAGTCATGAGAGTCTCAATCGTTCCGGACTTTGACTCATCCGAAAAGAGTTTCATGGTGATTACCGGTGTAAGCAACAGAAGGAAAAATTGAATTGAGTCCAGGCTACCCTTAAGGGACGCTTCCTGCCAGAACTGCAAATTACCCGCAAAAAAGAAACCGGCTGCGATTAAGAACACAGAAATCACAACGTATGCAATTGGCGAATAGAAGTAGGACAGTAATTCTCGTTGATATATAGCAGATACATTACGCATTGGCTGTTTCTACCTCCGTTTCAGTGGTTGTTACTTGATGAAAAATTTCTTCTAAGGTAATAGTCTGTCGTTTCAATTCTCGCAGTATATAATTGTTTTTTACAATGCAATTAAAAGTGGCTTCTCTTATATCTTTTTCACCATTTCCATTGATATAAAACTCATTTGCATCGTCCTTTTTTCTATATGATACTGATTGGACGGTGTCAATTTCAGACAGACTTTTCTTTATCTTTTCACCATCACCCTTCACCTCTAAAACCAGATTTGAACCTGTCTTCAACTGCTTCATGAGATTTCCAGGTGTATCCATAGCCACTATCTTACCCTTATTAATTATCATAACCCTATCGCAGACCATTTCAACTTCAGGAAGAATATGTGTTGACAGCAAAACAGTATGCTTCTGTCCCAAACCCTTAATAACACCCCTGATCTGCCTGATCTGATTAGGATCAAGTCCAATAGTAGGTTCGTCGAGAATCAAGATTTTTGGATCATGGATTAACGTGTCTGCAAGACCTACCCTCTGTTTGTATCCTTTTGACAATGTACCTATAATCTGTTTCTGCACATCTGTTATTCCTGTCACTTCAAGACAATATTCTATCTTCTTCCTTCTTTCTCTTCTGGGTATATTCTTAAGCTTTGCGCGAAACATCAGATATTCATACGCTCTCATATCCAGATAAAGAGGAACGTTTTCAGGTAAATATCCAATCTGCTGGCGTACGTTTAGCGAATCAGTAAATACATCATGACCGGCTACCATTGCAGAACCGGCAGTCGCCGGCATAAAGCAGGTTAATATACGCATAGTGGTCGTTTTGCCAGCCCCGTTTGGGCCAAGCAGACCAACTATTTCATTTTCATTCACATGGAAAGAAATGTCGTCTACTGCATTTATATTTACATATCGCTTCGTCAAATTTTTTACTTTTATCATGTGGGAAATCTCCAGACAACTTTTTAATATGTTACAAGCTTTTTATACTCAACATTACTTTAAGAAAATAAGTTCCCTTATTCTTCTTCTTTTTCAACATCCTCAGTAACGATAAGTCTACCGCTTGCAAGCTCGTCAAATGCAGCCTTAACGGGATCACTCGTATCCGTCTCTACACGAGCCGGTGCACCATCCATCAATTCTCTTGCTCTCTTGATCAAGATGGTGGTCAGGTGGAAGGTTCCATAGTCTTCTGCAGGAATATATAAGTTCTCAGTCATGTTGTATAGATGTGTCGAAATAATTAAAACCATTATTGTTACCATGTTTTTTGTATTCGTCAAGGAAAAACTTCACATTTTTTATTTTTAAAAGCTTCCTGAGCAAGTCTCGTTTATTCATACATACTTATAGCTTGACTTTGTTGTTTCACAGAAGTATTTTATGTTGACGACAAAAAGACAAACAGTTGGAATCGCGTACCTTTTCATTTCGCAGACGGGTTTCTTTAAACGGTAAAGTATCATGAAATGTAATTAGTGAGGTCAGGACAATTGAATCTAAATACGGAGAGATTAATATGGGTTTAGCTGGTTCAGCATTCAAAGATGTTGGAAAAGAGTTTCCAAAAGGCACCACATTATTTAAAGAAGGCGATGAAGGCAAGGAAATGTTCCTGATAAATTCAGGTGAGGTTAAATTGATCAGAAAAACTTCACAGGGCGATGTGGTGTTGGCCAGATTGGGCTTCGGTGAATTCTTCGGAGAAATGTCCGTAATTACAAACCAGAAAAGAACCGTTACCGCTGAAACAGTAACTGATTGTCGATTGAATATCATAACTAAAGATATATTAGAAACATTAGTGGCCGGTAAGCCTTTAGTCGCGCTGAGCATTCTAAAAAAGTTAATGTTCAGACTGGAAAATGCATACGACACTATAGAAGATCTTTATGTCAAACACATTAAAAATGATAAAGCAAAGTAGCCTATTTCAAAAATGAAGATCAATGAAGACTTTGTACCCGTGACGAAGGAATGCGTTGAGATTGAGGAACTTGATGATGGCTGCATACTCTATGATACAAAAAAAGATGAAGTGCACAGCTTAAATAGCACTGCGGCTTCTGTCTGGTTATGCTGTGATGGAAATCATGCAATAAAGGAAATAGCGGACGTTGTAGAAACATGTTTAGAGTCTGAAAGAAAGCCGATATTGAGGGATATAATAAAAATCATAAATGATTTCTCAAAAAAAGGACTTTTAACACCATAGGCATTGTACCGTCCGGCACAATGTCTATTTTACATACCGATTTTTATGTATACACTACATTACAAACTCCAATCACACCGGTTCTCTATACAGACAGCAAACAAAAAACTTGCAGGTTTATGTTCGCAGCTCTATCCAACTTCCAGATCTAAACGCAACGGATATGCTGATATTGTTTACTCACTGAAAATGAGAAACGATAGCGCTACAGGTGTGGTTTATGAGGTCCTTGTCAACGGCAACAAAAAACATCAAACTAGTATAAAATCAGGACTATTTTCTTCACTCGAATGGATGATTACATGCAATGCATTGTCACATCTTCGCGAGTTCCTCCAATTGCACGCAGGAGCTGTCGTAAAGGAGGGTAAAATCATACTTCTACCTGCAAACCACGGCTCAGGAAAGACGACCTTAACGTTAAATCTTACCAAAAATCGTTATCGCTGCCTCTCCGACGATATTGTCTTAATTGGGCCTGAAACAACCAAGATTATTCCTTTCCCACGAAGCTTTCTTATAAAAGACAAATCAATCAAAAAACTGGCGGAATCCCATTTAATAGATAAAAAGAGTGGTTACTATTGTAAATCAGACGACATTTTATACTATAATCCCTATTCCACGAAAGGGCCATCTATCGGAAATGCAAAACCGTATGCGATAATCGAATTAAAACACAACCACCGTTTCAAAAACGAACTGATACCGGCCAGCAAATCACAGATGTGTATTCAACTATTAAAACAGTCGTTTAACATTCACCACTACAAACGTAGCGGAGTCTCTATACTGACAAAGCTGGTCAGAAACTGTAAGTGCTATTCTTTGAAGACAAACAATGTAACAGATGCTGTTCGCCTGGTCTCTCAAATATGAACGAACCAACTACTAAAAGATATATTGCCAGGTTACTGAACATTAAGAGAGGAGAAGACGGTATTGATGAAGTATACAATACATTAGAATCAATAGGATGGAATGAAATTATTAATATTGCCCAGGAACATCGCGTAATGACATTTCTGTTTTATAAAATAAAACATCTCGGACTGGAAGAGAGACTAGGGACGGAAACCCTCCAGGTTATGTCACTCAAATATCAAAAAGGAGTGGCGAAAAATGTTGTTACCAGG
Organism: Candidatus Scalindua sp.; assembly: GCA_021777035.1. Classification (GTDB taxonomy): domain Bacteria; phylum Planctomycetota; class Brocadiia; order Brocadiales; family Scalinduaceae; genus Scalindua. The sequence goes on from JAIQZR010000192.1 coordinate 28,877, forward strand.
CATGTGCTAAAGGACATAATTCAATCGTTAAATCAATACGGCATAAAAGCCGTCATTCTGAAGGGTGCAATAAATTTCTGTGAAAATATTTATGAAAACTGGAATTTAAGATCAATGGAAGACTTGGACATTCTCATTAAAGAAGAGGATTTTCCTGTTGCAAGACAATGCATGAAAACTGCGGGACTACAGCATGTAGAAGGACAAATCCCTCACGACCTCAGCGAAGATTTTCAAGGCAGGGGTATAGCCGTTGATATGCATTATCTACCGATCCATGAAAAACACATTTACCTTTTTGATATGAATTCCTTCTGGTCAAACACCATGTGCGTAGAAATGAACAGTCTTAAAATGCACATTCCCAGCCCGACAGACCAAATCTACCACAAGTTTATTCACGACGTAATACGACACCAGGAATTAGTAAATTTCAGAATTCAGAATTTGTGTGATTTTGTAAATATCTCCCAATATTACAAAGACAGGATAGACTGGAAAGAGATATTACGCAGAACCAGGAAGAACGGTATTGAATCTTTATTTAAGTTTCACTGTTGGCAGATCAAGAAAAATCTTGAAACAGAGCTGCCGGAGCCAATAAACAACCTGAGTAATGATAGTGTTAAGTGCTACGAAAAATGGTACAACCAACTAAGCGGATGCCCGGAGAGACTAAAATCTGCAAGCGAACGCCTCATTGTTATCCTGGCCAAGAGCAGCAATAATTTTGGACACCTTAAGCACTCATTTAATGTCCTTGTGAGAGAGTCAGTCATTAACGAATCTGGTGGACTCCTGCTCTCCACATACAACATTAAGAAAAGAAAATATCTGTTACCATTCATTCGTACAATACACCTGGCCAGGATCCTCTTTCTACACATCCTGATTATCGCCTATCTCGCCAAACAGCGCTTGTATACACACAAATAGACCTGGCATCTTAGTGAAGAAATTATGTATAGTCTCTTTTAATTTATTGCTTATATTAGAAATCCCATCATCTACCACTAAACTAAAAAAAATGCGAGAAACTATTCACAATGAAGTCCGTAAAATAATTGATAAAGCAATCGATCTAAGGCATCGGTTTCATGAAATACCGGAAAGCTCATTTGAAGAAAACAGAACCTCACATTTGATTGTTCGAGAGTTACAACAAATGGGACTTGATGTTGAAGAAAAAATCGCCGGTACAGGTGTTGCCACAAACATAAAAGGCGAACTCTCCGGCCATACTATTGCTTTGCGTGCAGATATGGATGCTCTTAATATCGAAGAGAAATCTTCAAAACCTTATGCATCAAAACACAAAGGGTTTTCACACAGTTGCGGACACGACGGGCATATTGTCTGTTTATTAGAAGCGGCCCGCATACTTGTAAAACTTCGAAAACAATTAACAGGTACGGTAAGGGTTATTTTCCAACCAGGGGAAGAAAATGGAACAGGCGCACAGTCTATGATAGACGCCGGTGCACTGGGCGACCCCCTGCCTTCTGCAATTTTCGCCTTACACGCATGGCCTCATTTAGAATCCGGTGTGGTTGCTTCAAGACCAGGCAATATAACCTCTGCAATAGACTACTTCAGCATAACTGTCAAAGGTAAAGGTGGTCATGGAGCACGGCCACATGAAAGTATCAGTCCTATTATAAGTATATCACTCATAGCACAAAAAATAAGTGCTCTTACGAATAACGGTGTTAACGGTAGATATCCATGTGTTGTAAGTGTGGGGATGATACAGGGTGGAACAGCACCAAATATAATCCCAGACCATGCATCTATCCAGGGGACGATTAGATCCCTTAATGAAACAAATCGTCAAAAAACACTTGAAAAGTTTAATAAGGCTGTAAACAAAATTGCCATTCAACAGAATGTTCAGGTAGCGATAGATTTTATTAAATACGGCCCACCCGTACACAATAATCCTGACTTGTACCATTTATTTGAAAAAGTAAGTGAACACCTATTGATTCCTGAAAAACGAGCCTATATTACACAACAGAGTATGGGGTCAGAAGATTTTGGTAATTATACACAACTCATTCCCGGTATTCTGATTCGATTGGGAATGGGAAAGTCGTCCCCTCCACTTCACACAAGCAAGTTCGATTTTTGTGATAAATCTCTCGATGCTGGAATCACGATACTGGTTGGCCTGGCAATGAAGGCCACAGAGAACGATTTTAAGATTAGTACGACATAAACAAGTTGCCCAGGGATTGCCATTCATGACTTCCAGGCTGACGAGTGCAGTGAATAATCTTTTATATTGCAAAACAACCTCACTCTTTTATAATATCCTGCAGAAGAAGTAGCTACCTGTCTATTCTGCCACTTAAAACAACGAACGGTATACTGTCGTGGGTAGTTTACCAGGACGAGTGGCATGAGTCGAAATGTATCCTATTTCTCATTTAAAGATACTTTCTAACCCTCGTCCTGTCTGCAATACATTATAATTTTGCGGATGTAATTTTATTTCTCTTCCGGAGGAAATTCTGAATAAAAAGCTGCTATTAGTACTCCCTGACAGTCAACGCGGTTATTGGGGGAAGGTATCGAGAAGCGGGAAGGCCGGGTTTGTACGCATGGCACTTCCAACGATTGCAGCCCTGACACCATCTGACTGGGATGTCGAGATCCATGACGCACGTACAACTCCCGTAGACTATAACATAAATGTTGACCTTGTTGGTATTACTTCCTATACAGCAGATATAACAAATGCCTGTAAGATAGCTGACGGGTACAGAAACAATGGAATAAAGGTCGTTATGGGAGGGGTTCATGTATCCGCGCTTCCTGGCGAGGCGCTACAACATGCTGACGCTGTTGTCGTGGGCGAGGCAGAAGCTGTGTGGAAAAAACTGCTTCGTGATTGTGAAAAAGGCGAATTAAAAGCAATCTATAAAAGCGGTTCATTAATAGAAATGGCTGATATGGCTATACCACGCCGAAATCTGCTGGACAGCAGTATGTATTCATCTTTTTATTCCGTTCAGGCCACACGCGGATGCCCATTTAATTGCGAGTTCTGCACCGTTACTGCTTTTTTTGGACAAGAGTTCAGGGTGAGACCAGTGGAAGAGGTTATTGAGGAGATCAAAGGATTTGACTCTAAAGAGTTCTTTTTTATCGATGATAACATCACGGGACGATCCGGTTTTGCCAAGAAGCTATTTAAGGAGCTTATTCCCTTAAATCGCAAATGGGGTGGACAGACAACACTAAACTTTGCTAAAGATGAGGAGCTACTTTCATTGTACGCTAAAAGCGGCGGTAGATATGCCTTTATAGGATTCGAAACATTATCGAATGAAAATCTTAAAAAAATCAGCAAATCATGGAACTCACCCGATGGCTACAAAGAGGCCATTAAAAAAATTCATGGTGCCGGGATTAACATAATTGGCAGTTTTATTTTCGGACTTGATGGAGATAGCACGGATGTTTTTGAAAAGACCTATAATTTCATAATGGAAAATAAGATTGACGCCGCCCAGTTCCATATACTGACACCATTCCCCGGCACTAAACTGTACGATGACATGGTCAAAGATGACAGAATTACTGATAGTGATTGGTCTAAATACCATACCGGAGAAGTGGTCTTTAAACCTGCAAAAATGACTGCCAAGGAGCTGCAAGAAGGATACTGGTGGATTTTTCATAAAACCTACGATATGAAAAACATACTCAAAAGAAGTCTACGCAGTCCACGAGGTCTTGCTTATCGTATCGGAACCAACCTCAGCTACAGAAAGAAGGCCATGAAAATGCCCCATGTAATGTGCCCTGGCTCAAAAGCCTGAAAGCTGAAGCGGCAAAGCAGTTCCAAAAGTCAAATCTTTCAAAATCACAAATAATTCAATCCATCATACCTAATCTCCAGTTTCAATATATACCATTCCCACGCCAGGTTTTATGGCAAGTTTGCTCTTAATCGGTCTACCGTTTATTAAAACACGGAAAGATATATTAATCAATTCCCAGGCATAACCAAAGAAGTTGATTGAAACGCTAGAAAAAGCCTCCTTCGGCATACTACTTAATTACTAAAAATCAAGTTTGTGATCAGGATGCGTGCCATCAACTATCTGTTTGCCTAAATTTATTGAATGATCATTTGCCTCTTCTTCAGTATCAAAAGCTTCTTTGCAATAAAACGCTTTTGTTTTGTAGCCATTGGAACTAAGCTTGTTAACGTGAATAGCAGTCATCCATTCATCTTTGCCATATGATTTTGCTGAGTGAGTATCTAAATCGTAATCTTTATAACGCGCATTCATGATTATCCCCTTTAGTAAATTTGATAATAAGTAATGAGTAACACATCCTACCCTATATCACATTCCTGTCAATTAAAAGATCCATATAAATTTAATCAGGTGGAAACGCCCGGCAGAATAAGACAAGCAGCTACTATTATCTTTTTTGTGGCTATTGGCTTCCCTGCCAGAACGTAACGTTCTGTATAGACAGGTTACCTCTTCTATAAATTACTGATATTTAATAATCTATTTTTATCCTGAACATTCGATTATCCCGCCTAAATTATTTTTCTAATAGTCTACTGGATATGCTAAAATAGCAATCAAGAAGATATATTTTCATCGTATTTCTCATATAATTTTAATTTGTACAATAAAACACAGGTTGTAATTATGAAAATCCAGTTCCACTCAATACGGAAAAAAGCAAATCAGATTGTACTTTCTACATTAATAGTCTCTGGCCTCTTTCTACTAAACCTGATATTGGAACAAAAAGTCTCAGCAGCAAAGAAGACCCGCGAATCAGCAATAGTATCACTTAAGGCCCACGGCAAACTGAAAAAAGCCATGGAGTCAATCGATAAATACATTAACAGTTGCAGCACTAATGTAACTTACAGCTGGGGATACAATGAGAAAGGATGCATTTTCACATTAATGGGAGAATATACCAAAGCCATATATGCCTATCAGGAGTCTTTACGGTATAGCAAAGGAGCACCTGATGATTTTATTACCCTGATGAATATGGGAAGCCTTCAACACTCTCTGGGAGATTATGCAGACGCCATTTCATATTACGATGAGGCCATTATCAGAATGGACAACGAAGATCCCAGGAAGTACTGGCTTAAGATGCATGTTGCGTGGTCAGGTTTTTATCTGACACGGGGTGATACTATGGCATTAAAGCAGGTTTACAAAGAAGCAGGACCAATACTCTATGAAATCGAAAGCCACCTCAACCAGTTTAATAAAGGTAAAGCATACTCTCTGGCTTCTAAGATTGCCTATCAACTAGGCAAATATAATAAGGCGATTAAGTTGTCTAAAAAATATGCGAAGAAAAAGAATAATGATTCAGCAAAGTTAAGTTTAGCTGCAAATTTACTCTACTTAAAGAGAGAAGTAGAAGCGGATGAAGTTTTTAGTAAAGTTAATTTAAGAGATGCAGATAAAGATTTACTCGCACTATGGTATTGGCTGAACGGAGATGAACAGCAAGCAAGAAACCATCTGGAAGAGTACACAAATAGTGTTGAAATGGAAAAAGCATGGAGACTTATTCGTAATGACGAAATATTATCTTACGACATGTGGAAGGAGGCCAGGAAACAAAAATGGTTTGTAGATCTGATCGGCCCCCTCACTACTGACTATCCGAATGCCTCTACTTACAGAAACAACCTGGGAGCAGCATGGAAAGAGAAGGGGAATTATGACAAGGCGATTGAGTACTACGAGAAGGCACTGAATTCTGATTTAAAGAACTTCGGCGAAGATCATCCGAATGTTGCTACTTACAGAAACAACCTGGGGTCAACATGGAAAGCAAAAGGCGAATATGATAAGGCAATTGAGTACTATGAAAAAGCACTAAAATCTGACCTAAAAAACTTTGGGGAAAATCATCAAAAAGTTGCAACCCGTTGGAATAACCTGGGAGAAGCCTGGCGAGCAAAAGGTGAGTATGACAAAGCAATCGAGTACTATGAGAAAGCCCTGGAATCTGATTTAAAAAACTTTGGGGAAAATCATCCGAATATCGCTGCATACAGGAACAACCTTGGAGTCGCCTGGAACGCAAAGGGAGAGCACGGCAAGGCAATTGAATATCTTGAGAAGGCGTTAAAGTCTGATATCAAAACCTTTGGCGAAAAACATTCAAATGTTGCTACTTATAGAAATAACCTTGGAACAGCCTTGAATGCAACAGGAGAATACGACAAGGCAATTGAGCACCTTGAAAAGGCGTTATCAGTTATTCAAGTGAGGTTGGGCAATGATCACCCCGATACAAAAGCATTGGAAACAAACCTGCGTCTCGCAAAAGAAGAGAGGCCTTATGTTGGTAAAAATATAAAACCATCTACTATGCATACAAACCACGTAGATTAATATTTATGACGGCCTAAAAGGAAAAGAGGGAGGGGTCACCATCTCGTCACTTGACACAATCTTTCTTATTCTTGCGATGTTATTGTAAGTAAGTTTCTTTAGGTCTTGCTCACTGATTTCAAATTCCTTACAGACAAGTTGTTCATATCTATTAACTGGAATCCGAACTCTTAACGGCTTTATGCCGGTTATTTCTTTTGGGATTGCCTGGGACAAGTTGCCAAGTGAAGCTTCACATAAAACATGATTTGGCATTAAACAGTACGCCCATATTTCAACACCATACCGGTTACACCACTCTGCCATCAAATCTATATAGATCGTATAGTCTTTATCACTAAAAAATGTCTTCTGCCTACGATTTCCCCTTTGTGTGATATGTCAACGATGCGCCGCAGGCGTGATGTGGTACGCCTGGTACTGTTACTCGTGCAATTCTTGGCATAACAGGATTTTAGCTTCTATATTCTCTTCTGCCAATTAAATAGGTATAGTGTCCCCAGATTTTTAAAATGCAAACTAGTTTCCGCCGGAAACATTAATCACGAATTGAGCGATTTTGATATAAATCATTCTATCCCATCAATAAATGATAATCCAACTTTGTATAAAAGGAATAATATCGCTATGTAATTGAAAAGAATACACTTGAAACAATCGAGATATACTATAAAATCACCTGCGTACAGGAACACATAGGTGCCATGCTACCTAATAAATAGCATCACCACCATTAATGAAAACGAATTATTAAGATGTTTAATAATCCGTGTCACTCAAGAGTTAATAGAATACTTAAAATACAACTTAATACACAATTAATACACTATGATAGAAAGCTTTAATAACAAAACTGATAAAGTTGGTGATGATTTAAAAAGAACTATCAATAATGGTAGTAAACTAGATATTGCAGCAGGGATATTTTCAATTTATGGCTATGAAAGCCTGAAAAAAGAACTAAATAAAATTGATAGACTAAGATTTATATTCACAGACCCCACCTTTATAGAATTAGATAAGAGCCAAAGGGAACAAAGGCAATTTGAAATTAACTCTAATAATCGGAAAAAAGCAATAAGCGGTTCTGATTTTGAAATAAACTTAAAAAATGAACTAAAAGGTAAGGCGATTGCCGAAGAGTGCAAAAAATGGATAGAACAAAAAGTAGAGTTTAAAACAAATGCAGGCAATCAATATATCCAATCTCATTTGAATTTAGTTAATAATGAAAACAGCATAGTTTATACAGGAATAAATGAATTTAGTAGTGCTGGTTTTGGTTATCAAAAAGATAATGCTATTTTAAACCAGATTATTAAAACAGATGATTTTGATACAACAAAACAATATCTAGTAAACTTTGAAGAGATTTGGACAGACGAAAAAGTATTAAAAGATGTTACCGATGCAGTTGTAGATTATATTGCGGATTTATATAAAGAAATTTCACCGGAATTTATTTATTATTTAACGCTCTACAACATATTCAGTGAGTTCTTGGAAGATATTTCCGAGGATGAACTTGCAAATGAAAAAACAGGTTTTAAGGACTCCATTATCTGGAATAAGCTTTATGATTTTCAGCGTGATGCGGTTCTTGGAATTATAAATAAATTAGAACGACATAATGGTTGCATACTAGCGGATAGCGTTGGGCTTGGCAAACCCTTTTCTGCACTTGGAGTTATTAAATATTACCAGGAAAGAAACAGGACAGTTCTGGTGTTATGCCCTAAAAAAATAGGGGACAATTGGCAACCCTTCTTAAACAATTATGATGACAACCCTCTTCTAGCAGATCGTTTTAACTATGATGTTCTCTACCATACCGATTTATCAAGAGATAAAGGTATATCTAATGGAATTGACCTCTCTCGAATAAATTGGGGAAATTATGATTTAGTTGTGATAGATGAATCTCACAATTTCAGAAATAATGATCCACGCAAAGATAAAATCACTCGTTATCAGAAGCTACTCAATCAGGTGATGAAAGCAGGTGTTAAAACTAAAGTATTAATGCTTTCAGCAACTCCCGTTAATAACAGATTTACAGACCTGAAGAATCAAATTGCTTTAGCTTATGAAGGCCATACGGGTGAAATAGATGAAAAGATTGACGCAAGCCATTCCATAGATAATATTTTGAAAAACGCACAAAAGATATTTAATGATTGGTCAAGGCTTCCAATCGAGGAGAGAACAAGCCAAGAATTATTGAATAGCCTTAATACAAATTTTGATTTCTTCAAACTGCTCGATAGCGTGACAATTGCTAGAAGTAGGAAACATATAGAAAAATATTATGATATGAAAAAAATTGGAAAATTTCCAACTCGATTAAAACCCATTACGCACCGAGCAGATATCACAGAGTTGAAAGGCTTTATAGAAATTACTGATTTATACAAAGGACTTTCTAAATTAAATATGTCTATCTACTCCCCATTCGATTACATCCTGGAAAATAAAAAAAGCTTTTATAGCGATTTGTATGATACCGAAATAAATGAAGGCATGAGTTTCAAACAATCCCATCGAGAAAAAAGTTTGCAAACTCTAATGAGAGTTAACCTGCTTAAAAGGCTGGAGAGTTCTGTTGATTCTTTTAGAATAACTATTAACAAGTTGATTAAGGGAATAGAAAATACTTTAAAGAAAATTGACGAATTTGAAAATAATGGAAATACACTTTACACTGAAGCGACTCAAATCGGTGATATTAACTTTGATACCGAAAGTGATGACTGGCTAAATGAAGAATTCAGCATTGGAGACAAAATTAAAATAAATTTAGCCGATATGAATACCACTGGCTGAAAGGCAGACTTGCAAGCTGATTATACTATTATCAGCGACTTACTTATTGAGATGCAAAAAGTAACACCGGAGCATGATAAAAAACTGCAAGATTTAAAGGTGTTTATTAAAGGTAAAATTACTAAACCTATAAACAATGATAATAAAAAAATTCTAATATTCAGTGCTTTTGCCGATACCGTTAATTATCTCTATAAGAATTTAGCTCAACACAACAAAGAAAAACACAACCTGGAAACAGCCAAAATAACCGGTTCAGACCAGAATAAAACGACGCTTAATATTGACAATGCCTTTAATAATATCTTGATAAACTTTTCCCCTTTCTCTAAAGAGCGAAAAGATAAGAACGCCCCTGAAATAGATGTCCTGATCGCAACAGATTGTATATCCGAGGGGCAGAATCTTCAGGATTGCGACACATTAATCAACTATGACATTCACTGGAACCCTGTACGTATTATTCAAAGATTCGGCAGGATAGATAGAATAGGCTCGTGCAACAAAGTGATTCAACTGATCAACTTCTGGCCGCAACTTTCGCTTGATGATTACATCAACCTGAAAAACAGGGTTGAAAGTAAAATGTTTATGGTAGACGTTACTGCAACTGGGGAAGACAATGTATTGACCAACAAATCATCAGATTTACTTTTCAGAAAAACACAGTTAGAAAAACTACAGGAAGAGGTTGTTGATATTGAAGAGATGGGTTCTGGCATCTCTATAACCGATTTAGGATTGAATGATTTCCGGATGGATTTAATAAATTATATCAATGAAAATGGCAGTTTAGAAAGTGTACCCAACGGTATGCATTCTGTTTGCGAAAAAGAGATTGAAAAAGGTATTAATGAAGGCGTGATTTATGTATTAAAAAATATTAATAGCGAGATTAATATCGATAACACCAATCAGCTACACCCTTTTTACTTGATCTATATTCAGGAAAATGGCGAGATACTTTCCAATCATCTCAATGTCAAAAACACCCTTGATATATTGCGTGTTATATCAAAAGGAAAAGACAAACCAATAAGAGAAGTCTATGAACTCTTTAATCGTGTGACTGAAGACGGCAAGAAAATGGAGAGCTACTCCGCGTTACTGAGCAGCTCAATAGAATCTATTATAACGGTAAAAGATGAAAGCGATATTGACAGCCTGTTTTCTTCAGGTGGTACAATCCCTCTTGTGAATAACATTAAAGGCCTGGACGATTTTGAGTTGCTTGCATTTGTGGTGGTGAAATGAAAAGACTTTTAGCCACGAAAAACGCGAAAAAATACGAAAAAATAAATAAACAATGACTGATATTATTTATAAAAGTGAAAGTTATAAAATTCAAGGTGCGATATTTGAAGTTTATAAGGAAATGGGCAGTGGCTTTTTAGAGGCAGTTTATCAAGAATGCTTAGAAAGGGAAATGCTAAAACAACAAATTCCTTTTATCGCTCAACCTCTTTTGAAGATAATGTACAAAGGGGAGGAATTAGAGCAGTCTTATAAACCTGATATTATTTGTTTTGATAAAATTATAGTCGAAATAAAAGGGATTAAATCTATTTCTAAGGAACACCATGCCCAGGTGCTAAATTATTTGAAGGCAACCGGGTTGAAGTTTGGATTAATTGTTAATTTCGGTGCATACCCCAAAGTAGAAATTAAAAGAATTGTATTATGAGCCACGAAATACACGAAAATACACGAAATGTTCTATCTGTTTTTTTTCGTGCTTTTTCGCGTTTTTCGTGGCAAAAAAAAGAAATATGATGAATTTACCCAAAAATGCTTTAGTTAATAAATTTATCGCCAAAACTAAATTTTATGAAAAAACCTCATTAAGCTCAAAATTGCAAAATGAGTTTATCAATAAAATACAAAGAATAACCTGGATGTACAAGCTTGCCGAAGAGACGATTGGGATAAGCAAAACCGATAAAGTAACTGAAATACAGATATTTGAGATAGAGCTGAAAGAGAAAACTATTCCAAAGAATGTTTTAAAAGTAATTGATAAGGCTATTCCCTATCAAATTTTATATCAGTTTGTTTATAAAGACAGCGCTGCTTATGGTATTACTTTAAAAGAAACTAACATTACTCAGAACTACTATTTTTCTGAATGGAACGAAGAGTGTCACTTTGATTTTACCGGTATTGATTTAGAAAAAGTATATCAAAAACTGATTAAAGCATTTATTACCAATGGAGCTAAAAACAGGGGTGATTTTGAAACGATCATTGATACTGACAATAAGATAAAACTATTAGAAAAAGAGATCGAAACGTTGAACAACAAAATCAGAAAAGAGCATCAATTTAATAGAAAGGTTGATCTGAATAAAATTTTTCAGGAGAAGAAAAGTCTGCTTAATGGAATAAAGGGAGAACTGAAATAATGGCTAAAATAACCGTGCAGGGGACAAAAATAAATATCTTGAGTGTAAATGACGATGATTATATTTCGCTTACTGATATGCTGAAAGCGAAAGATGGGGATTTTTTTATATCTGATTGGCTGCGTAACCGCAATACAGTGGAATATCTTGGAATATGGGAAAAGATACATAATCCGGATTTTAATTATGGCGAATTCGCCACAATTAAAAGTCAGGCGGGATTAAACAGTTATAAAATCAGTGTTAAAGAGTGGGCAGAAAAAACAGGTGCTATTGGGTTGAAAGCGACTGCCGGCAGGTATGGCGGTACTTATGCGCATAAAGATATTGCTTTTGAATTCGGGATGTGGATTAGTGCCGAGTTTAAGATATATCTGATTAAAGAATTTCAAAGACTAAAAGAAGAGGAATTAAAACAACTTGGCTGGGATATCCGCCGCAACCTCACAAAAATCAATTATCGTATCCACACTGACGCTATTAAAACCAATTTGATTCCCGCGTCATTAACAAAAGCACAGATAAACAGAGTCTACGCCTCAGAAGCCGATATATTGAATATGGCTCTTTTTGGCAAAGCAGCTAAAGATTGGCGTGATGAAAACCCCGACCATAAGGGCAATATTCGTGATTACGCGAATGTGTCACAGCTGGTATGCCTGGCAAATCTTGAAACATTGAATGCGCACTTTATTGCCGAGGGGCAAACTCAAGCCGAACGTCTTGTAAAATTGAACCAGATTGCTATTCAGCAGATGAAACTGCTTACGGATGATAGTAGTATTAAAAAGCTTGAAAATAAGGGAGCCAAATAAATGGACAAATTAAAAATGCAGACGCCAAATTTAATCGATAAAAACATTGAGCAGATAGCAAAACTCTTTCCCAATGTGATAACGGAAGTAGAAGATTTAGCCACGAAAAACACGAAAGGGCACGAAAAAAAGAGATACAAAAAAGCCATTGATTTTGACCTGTTAAAACAGTGCTTGTCCGATGATCTGGTAGATGATGAAGATGAGCGATACCGTCTTGACTGGCCGGGTAAAAAAGCCTCGCTCCTAAAAGCGAATACACCTATCACCAAAACGTTAAGACCTTGCCGTGAAGAGAGTGTTGATTTTGATACCACCGAAAATGTCTATATCGAAGGTGATAACTTTGAAGTCTTAAAGATATTGCAGGAATCTTATCTCGGTAAAATTAAGATGATATACATCGACCCACCATACAACACCGGTAGTGATTTTATTTTTAAGGATGATTATAAAGTAAGCAAAGATGAGTATGAAGAGGAGATTGGGGCCATCGATGAAGAAGGTGGTAAACTTTTTAAAAATACTGATTCCAACGGTAGGTTTCATTCTGACTGACTTTCTATGATGTATGAAAGACTTGTCGTTGCACGAGATTTGCTTAAAGATGATGGCGCTATTTTTATCAGTATTGATGATAATGAAGTACATAATTTGAGGAAGATTTCTGATGAGATTTTCGGGGAGGAGAACTTTCTGATTCAATTTTCTTGGCGGACGGATGGTAATTTTGATAATCAAGCAAAGTTTAAGAAATGTCATGAATATATTATTACTTATGCAAAAGACGAACAATTTTTTTTGGCACCTCCAATCATTGACCCTAACGTACCAAACGATAGTAAATTGTATAAAGATGAAATAAGAAATACTATCGTCAAAAATGGGCCTAAGAATCCAGTTAGTTCTGTTGTCTTGCCCAAGGGTTTTCCAGCAGATATACTTGAAACTAGTATAGAAAAGAGGACTTCTCAATGGCCTCATTATTTACAAAATGCAATCATAAAGAATGGGAAATTGCTTAAAGAAGTCGAGGTTAAAAGCGGTTGGAGCTCAAAAGATTTATTAACAGATTTTATTAAAAACAAATGTAAATCAGTCATAGATATCAAAGGTCAAGAATCAAGGTTTATTATTTCTTCAACTGGAGCAATTGAAGTAATTAAAGACCGTTCTGATGTGCAAAGCCATGTAATATCATCATTGGAAAACTTAGGAGGACCTCAAAAGGCAGGAGCTGAAATCAAATCTCTTGAAGTTGTGTTTGATGATTATCCAAAACCGGTCGCATTGATAAAATACTTATGCCAAATGCTTTATAATGACAAAGATATTATCCTCGACTTCTTCTCTGGCTCCGCCACAACAGCTCATGCCGTAATGCAGCTCAACGCTGAAGATAACGGCAACCGTAAATTCATCATGGTGCAACTGCCTGAAAAAACTGACGAAAGCAGCGAAGCCTACAAAGCAGGATACAAAACCATTGCAGAAATAGGCAAAGAACGCATTCGCCGCGCGGGAAAGAAAATACTGGAAGAGTTAGCCACGAAAAACACGAAAAAACACGAAAAAAAAGATGATAAATTGAATTTATTTGATGAGACCGAAAAAGAAAACTTTCGTGGCCTTTCGTGCCTTTCGTGGCAAAAAAATTTGGATATTGGTTTTAGAGTTTACAAAACAGACACGACCAACATGAAAGATGTCTATTATCACCCGGAAGAATTTCAACAACAGCAGCTATTGTTTTTAGAAAGCAACATCAAAGAAGACCGCACTCCTGAAGACTTGCTAACTCAGGTAATACTCGACCTCGGTTTGGAACTAAATCTGCCCGTTGAAAAGAAAGATATTCTCGGCAACACCGTCTTTATCGTACAACACAACGCTCTAATTGCCTGTTTTGACAGTAACATAAATTTTGAAATAGTCGATGAAATCGCTGAGCTAAAACCGTTCAAAGTGGTATTCAAAGATGCCAGTTTTGAGGATGATAAAGATAGAATAAATGTCGAAGAACGGTTTAAAAGGCTTTCACCTGAGACTGTTATTACGGTGATTTAATTATGAAAAAAAAGAGAATAAGGGTTCGAGAAAAAATAACTTTACAATCTATCGCGCTCAAGTTTAGGTCAGATTTGGTCGATCTGAATGAGCCGAACCGCAAGCCCAGCCTAAGCTGCGTTGAGGATTCGGCGAATGAAGATCGGACAAAGATGGC
>JAIQZR010000193.1 GCA_021777035.1 Candidatus Scalindua sp.
CGGACACTCAGTAATGCCTACAGAAAGTACTGGCTACGGAATAAAGAGAAAAGTCGTCTTAAGGCGCGTGAATCGAAGAAAAAAGGTCCGGATTATTACACTGTTCATCAATACCGAGTTGGAGGTGCTCTGATTGTACTGATCCATCGTATGATGGTTTCAGGTGCTTTAACGACATCGAAGGCTGGTAAAGTACTTGGAGTCAGAGCTAAAAATGTAATGCCGCTTGTTGACACCCAAGGCCCAGGTTCTTTTCAAAAGAGAGTTTAAGGAGGAGTATTGCTTTATTTACTGGATGCTAACGTTCTCATAGACGCAAATCGGGATTACTATCCCACTCTCGGGTTCAAGAATTTTGGGACTGGCTAGTGTATATGGGAGAAAAAGGTCAAGTCAAAATACCGATTGAAGTTTATGAGGAAATTAAGGACGGTAACGATAGAGATGAACTTGCAATTTGGGCAAAGAAAAATAAAACTGAAGCAGCCTTACTTTTTAATGAAGAAGTTAATGTCTCTCTCGTGTCCAGGGTAATAGATGAAGGATATGCGGCCAATCTGACGGACGATGAAGTTGAGGCAATAGGCCGTGATCCATTTTAATTGCATATGCTCTTGTCTCTAGCGGTGATAGATGTGTAGTGACAACTGAAAGATCTAGACCAAGCAAGAAACGTGCAAATAGGAAAGTACCAGATGTGTGTGGTGATTTTGGTATTGATTGTTTTGACACTTTCAAGTTTCTCCGTGATTTGGATTTTAGTACTAAATGGAAGGAAACCTCTTAGCGTTTAATACTAATTAGAAAAATAAAAGTATGAAAAAACAGAATAAGGAAAATGAGAGATGGGGATAGCAGACATTCTAACGGGGCTTAAGGACAAGGTTCTCGACGCGGCTACGTATGATCTACTTAAGCGGAACTTCGAATTACTTGAAGAGAATTACCAGCAACTCACGAACAAGCTTGAATTCCAGAAGCAGGAGATTGGAAAACTCAAGGAGGAGAATCTCAGCCTATGGGGGAAGAATGGAGAACGACATGCAGAACTTGATATATCTAAAGCGGAACAAACATTTTTCATTGTGGATGGGCTTGCTTTTAGAAAAGACATTACTGGCAAGGTCGAGCCAGAACCATATTGTCCCAAGTGTTGTGAAACTATGAGCACGGTTGACCACATAATCTACATTTGTGACTCGTGTCCTTATACCATTAGTATTAAACGGAAACTGTCAGAACTCATTGCCGAATTAAGTAATCAAGAATAGACCAACGAGAGTGTGAGTATGGTGGACTTTATGACAAAACAGAATAAAGAAAACGAAAAGGCAGGAAGTAGCTACGGGAGCTTAAGGATAAGTATGAACTTACCTGGCCGCAGGTGGCGGAGATTTTTGGGTGGTCGTTAGGGTAAATATGGAAGTTGTCCTCGCATCCTGATTCAATTTCGATATAGAGAGGTATTATGGAACCAATTACAGTTGCAACTGCTTATGCAACAATTGTAAGCTTGATAAGCATCTTCAAACAGGAAAGGCAGGCTCAAAGACAAGCAACAAAAGATGAATTTATACATTGGTTGGATGAACACCGACATAGTGAAACAATAGAATATATAGGAAAAAATACATCTTTATGTAAGGCAATTGAGTCATTATTACAACAAAACCATGAAATTGTTTTGGAGCAGCTCGAAGCTATCAATAAACAATTAATTTATATATCGAGCAAGGTTGGAGGTTTCGATCAAATTGCTTCAGCTATAAATCCATCTTGTCAATTATCTGATCAAGCTATTAGCCTGTTACGTCAGCTTGATGATACACAAGCCGATGGAATGCTTAAAATTGAATCGGCAGAAACTTTATTAATGCCCTTATCTGGCCGCAAAAGTATTGAAGTAGATGAACAGAGGTTTCTTGAAGACGATTTAAATGTTCTTGTATTATCAGGTTTACTAAATCTAGGTTATAATTCTTCGGGAAAAGAACTATATCGGATTACACGACAAGCTGTAGATCTAATCCAGTTAATAAACAATAAATATAATAATGACAAAACAGAATAAAGAAAAGGTTATTATGAGGCCAGGTCTTTAATCTTGCAAATTTTCTCCTTGGCTAGGAAACGATAGTAAAAGAATAACATTACTAATAATTAGGGATAGCTGTCCCATTTATCTATTATAACTGGGACAATATACAGTTTTTGAAAAAAGAGTAAGGACAAAGTGGTTGACAAATAGATGGTAGGTTGTATAAAATCTTGTAAAATCATGAAAAAAAGAGGTTATAACAAAATAAACATGGATCGGTTATTACATAAATTTGTGCTTGTAAGTCGAATTCAGAATATGACTAATGACTAAGATATTTGGCTGTTTGATATGGCCATTGAGATAATAATCAGCCGATTGTCGGCTTTCGCTATCGAATAATTTGTGTGTTTGGTTTTCGACAGCGTAATCTCAATCAACACACACAGAATAGAGGAATATATATGGAAATTTATGTTGGTAGTTTGCCGTACAGCGTAACTGAAAGCGACTTAACAGATGCATTTACAGCATTTGGTGAAGTTTCAAGCGTGAGACTTGTTAGTGACAAGTTCTCCGGAAAATCCAAAGGTTTTGGATTCGTTGAAATGCCAAACAGTGCTGAAGCTGATGCGGCGATAGCGGCCTTGAACGAAAACGACTTTAAAGGAAGAGATATCAAGGTAAATCAGGCCAAACCAAAAGAAGAACGTCCTCAACGCAGGGCAAGCTATTAGCATCTGACAATACAATTTGCCGGAAGTCGAAAAGCGTGGCGTCCTCGGTCGCTACGCTTTTTGTACACGGTCGCAAATCGGCCGGTTGTGTCTTTACTGATGTTGCCTAGACCGTTGGGGCGTAATGCATCGGATCCATGTATTTTACTCTTGCTAATTCTATTGCCTCTGATAACTCCCTGTTGCCTAGACCTCTCTCGTTTAAGCTTGTTTTGAAATATTCGGAAAAACCCTGTTTGATTGCGCTCTTTAGCTCTTTCTCGGTGACATCGATGTACGTGATCTTCTTCCTTAAATCATTAGCTTCCGGTTTTTTCTTAAAACAATTTGAGTATCTCTTAGTGTTGATTCCTGTCAGTATCGAGCCGTGCTGGAGTAGTTTCCCTTTAGATCGTACCTGAGCGCTACCGACAAGTTTTTTCCGGTTGATTGTGAGTTCGTTGAATGACGGTTCCTGGAAGCAAGCCGGATTATTTCTATTTTCGATCTTCGAACTGCTCATTTCCGGGTTTAGTCCTAAAACCCTTAAACCCTGGACTATAGCGCTACTGATAATCTTATATGATTCGATAATCGACCTCGGCATCATCTCCTTATCAATAATAAAAGTGTAGGTAAGCTCTCTTTCGTGAAGTACCGCTTTTCCTCCAGTAATCCTTCTGACAACGTCAATGTTTTGTCTACTGCAATATTCCAAATCTATCTCGTCCAAATCCTGATATCTGCCGATCGAAACAGCGCATGGTTTCCATTGGTAAAATCGCAGGATCGGTAGCCTCGACGAGAGCAGGGCCTCGTCTATCGCCATATTTATATAGGCACTATTAAACCCAGTATCAATGAAATCCATCTTAGTAATAAAACGCTAATATAAATTAAACTGCCAGACTAAATCAACAATCACATCACCGTTTTGAAAACATAGTTTCGTAGATATCGATAATGTCATTCGTTACTGAAAATTGGTGCCAACCATTTTTACCTAAGAACGGTCCTTCCAGGGTAATTGTCGAAATGCCAAGGCTATCTATCCTATACCAGAAGTTATCATCATCTGTTCTTACGTAGTGTTTTGAGGTAAAACCTGTGGGCGGGGGAGGAGCACTAGAAGCGATATTTGAACCTTTTTGAAATCTAGCCTCTCCTGTCCAGAATTGATCGGGATCGAAATTTCTGAATATGGCTATCTGTGCTCTGACAAGATTGGAGTTGGCCCCACTAACACTTTTCAAATTGGCTTGCCAGGAATACTGTGCATGTGTCGTGCTACCAAAAGAGTCCTGAAAAAGCCTGTCTTGATCTTTGTTATTTATGGGGTATGCGTCAGTATACGTATAGGTTTGGCTGGCAGTCAAGGTGCCTATTATATCGTTATCGTTAAAAATGTCTTTTTCTATCAGTTCTGATATTGCCGATTCAGTGAGAATTGCTGCATTGGAGTATTGGGTTACTTTTTTCATAGAGTCAACACCAACAGGAAACATGGCCATCATGCTAATCAGTCCAATTCCGAGGATAAAAATAGCGAGACATATTTCTATTAGTGTAAAACCTGATTGCGATTTTAGATTTATGATTTTAGATTTACGATTTAAATACAAAAAAAACAAATCCCAAATCGTGATTCGTAATTCGTAAATCTTGTTCAGATTTGTTCTGATTAGGCCCCTAGTCACTTATTACCTGTCCTGTATAACTGATTATCTTGAGATTCTTTGTGTTGCCCTGCTTGTCTTGAATGGTGACCGTATCAGTACCCATAGTTGAGAAGATGTCGGCAGTGCCGTTTGGACTAAAAGAGACGGTACCTGTCCCTCCCGTCCATGTTCCTGTGCTTGTGTCAAATCCAATAGTACCTGGAAGGAGCTCTTCTTTTCCCAATGTTAAGCCGTCTACGTCTTTGATTGATAATTTATAGTTTATTGAGTCTAACACGAGCAGCCTGGTTTTTCTGGAATTAATTGCCATGACCCTTGCTGCCAGGGCCTGTGCCTGGATTATACGCGCACTTTTATTTAATCTTTGGCTTTTGAGAAACGGAGCAATTGCAGGTATGGCTGAAACACTCATCAGGATAATAATTGCTATTACAACAAGCATTTCAACGAGCGTGAATCCATTTTTTTTCGTCATGACAGGATTATATCCGTTAGAAAAATGCCTTTCAAATGGAAATGTTTATGTTGAATATGAGGTCTTATGGGTCATCGACTCCAGTTATTAATATCATCTGCATCACCTCCGGAAGAGCTTGTTACTCCATCAGAACCGGTCGAATATAGATCGTATGTGGTGGCAGTATTGTGTGTACTAGTACCTGGTTGGCTGTATACAAAAGGATTTCCCCACTCATCAACAATATTATCACCGTCCACTTCATCACTATCGAACTCAATATATCGTTTTGAAGTAGCGTTAGATGGATGTAGAGTCGCTTTGAGGGCTGCAATTCCCGTGGAAGGGTAGATCCTGTTGTCATCATAGTATTGTTCTATAGTTATTTCCAGACGCTCCATAAATGCCTTCGTCGCTTTTTTTTGAGTTTTTTCTCGTATGCCTGGAATAATGGTGAATATTGACGCGGCAATGATGATGATTATTCCCATTACAGCCAACAGTTCCAATAAGGTAAACCCTTTTTCACCAGTTCGTAATGTCATCACTTGTTGCCGCTCCGGAATTATCTGTTTTGTCAGGGCCAAATGAGTAAATATCGAATGAGGCCGTGTTGTTAGATGGTGTGCTGTCGTAAGAATAATAACTTCCAAAGGGGTCTTTGTATTGGTACACCTTCTTTGTTCCATTAACTCCTTCGATTTTAATATCCGGTTGGTTATCTATGAAAACAGCACTTGCAACCTCATCTATCTGTGATTTTTTGAACTCGATGTACGGGCCGTACACATCATTAAAGCTGACTGAATTGAACGTAAACTTACTACCCAGAAAAAAAATGAGACATTTTGAACCGGTGTTAAGATCGGAATCGACCGGTATGGAAACGCCACCAACGGATTTTGGAGATGCTGTATAATCATCAGGCGGGAAAAACCCAAAGTCACTTTCAAACTGCTTCAGTGCCAGCCCCAGTTGGCTTATCTGCGCTGAAGTTACCCCTTTCTTAGCGTTGGTCCGAATAGAGGAGACTATGGGCACGGTAATGCCGGCAAGGAACATTATGATTACAATAACTACTAATAGCTCTATAAGCGTGAAGCCTTTCAGTGAATCTTCCTTTTTATAGATTTTGTTCATGCCGGATTATAACAAAAAGATTGAAGAATTAAAGAATTTAAATCCTTCAATTAGCAACTTCAAGTACCTACATTCCGCTTCCCATACTGTTCATAAGTTTTATGAGTGGCAGGAAGAGTGCTATTACAATTGTGCCAACTGATACTCCAAGAAACATAACTATAAATGGTTCAAGCAGGCTTGTCAGTGATTCAACAATACTATCAATATCGTTGTCATAGGTGTCTGCAACCTTAGAGAGCATCTTATCAAGTTCACCCGTTTGTTCTCCTATTTGGATCATGTTAATTACCATGGCATCACATATCTTTGATTCCCGTAGCGGTTTTGTAATACTTTCTCCCTCTCGGACGTTATTGTGTATCTGGCTTACAGCTTTACTCATTGCCATATTTCCAGTAATATCCTTCACATTATTTAGTGCGTCAAGTATAGGCACGCCGCTTGATATCAGGGTTGCAAGGGTTCTTGCAAATTTGGAGATAACGGATTTATTTATAAGGGTGCCGAAAATTGGTATTTTGAATTTCAGTCGGTCAATTATGAGTCTGCATTTTTCTATTTTTCCAACTAATTTAAAAAATGTGATGAAAACAATTGGAATTCCGAAAATAGTATACCAGTAAGCAAATAAAAAGTTGCTCGTACCTATTAGCGTTGCTGTCAGCCACGGAAGGGTTATACCCATTTCATTAAACATTTTTGCAAATTTGGGTATTATGAAGAGCATGATCCCTATTAGTATTGCACCAGATGCTGAAATTACGGTTACGGGGTACATCATGGCACTAATGATTTTCCGTTTGAGTCTCTGCATCTTCTCTCTATATGTAGCCAACCGTTCTAATATTGTATCGAGTGCTCCGCTAATCTCACCGGCATTGATTATATTTACATAGAGCTTGTCGAAGACTTTGGGGTATTTCGACATCGCCACGGACAGAGAATCTCCACCTTTAATATCTGATATTATCTCTCCAACAGCCTTCTTCAACAATCCCTTTTTCATTTGTGTTTCAAGAATAGTCAAACTTTGTACGATAGGTATGTTTGCGTTTTGGAGTGTTGATAGTTGCCTTGTGAAGGGATTTAGCTGTTTATCACTTACGTTACCAATTGTTAATGATGATAGCGTGTTTTTGCGTTTTCCTGTAATTGTAGATTTTGTTACGTGTTTGCCTTTAACTTGTTTGATTGTCGTAGGATAAAAACCCTTGTTACGTAGAATCTCAAATACCTCTTCAGATGACGGGGCCTCTATCTTGTCTTTTATTGGCGTACCTGTGCTGCTGACAGCCTGGTATTTAAATATTGGCATAGTTGTAGTATTATTTCTAAAAAAGGCCAAAGCTCTCGACGATTAGAATGGGCTAAAGCTGTGGTACAATGCAGACATGCAAATCATTATTAGACGCTTCAAGCTTGATTACCTGCCGGACTCCACCATTCAAGAGACTGTTCCACACAATGAATGTAGAGTTGTTGCATTAGATACTAGTTAATACTTGTTTCTCTTGTTACTTCTTCCAAGGTCGTTAATCCTTCGAATACAGCGTCCAGCCCACTTTCTAATAGCGTACGCATGCCGTTATTTCTGGCCACCTCTTTTATTGTTTCAGTAGAAGATTGTTTAATGATATGCGAACAAATCTCTTCATCCACTGACATTATCTCAAGGATTGACATTCTACCTTTGTAGCCCGTACGGTTACAACTATTACATCCTTTCCCAATATAGAAATGTTTGTCCTGTAAATCGTGATCAGAGAAATTAAGTCCATTAATAATGCTATTATCGGGAGTGTATTCCTCTTTGCAATCCTTGCATATTTTTCTTACTAATCTCTGGCTTATTACGGCTACCAGTGACGCGGTTATTAAGTATGGTTTGAGCCCCATATTAGATAATCTCGTTATTGTTGACGGGGCATCGTTTGTATGTAAGGTGCTCAGTACCAGATGACCTGTCAATGAAGCCTGTATGGCGATTTCCAATGTCTCTAAATCCCTGATCTCTCCTACCAGAATCACATCAGGATCTTGTCTTAAAATTGATCTCAAACAATTTAAAAATGTTACGTCAATCTGAGAATTAACCTGGATCTGCATAATGCCGTCAACCTCATACTCGACAGGGTCTTCAACCGTAATAATCTTAATGCCAGTTACATTAACATGGTTGAGACACGCATATAAAGTTGTTGTTTTGCCTGAACCCGTGGGCCCGGTAACCAGAATAATCCCATTGGATTTTTGCATCAGTTGTTTAATTATCTTCAGATCATCCGGTCGTATACCCAATTTGTCCAGGTCAATCGAAACGGCACTCTTGTCAAGTATCCTCATGACAATACTTTCTCCATAATTCGTAGGTAACGTTGAAATCCGTATATCAACAGCGTGTCCCCTTATTGTCAGAAAGACGCGACCATCCTGCGGTAACCTCCTCTCTGCTATATCCATGTTTGACATGACTTTTATTCTTGAGATAATGCCGCTTGCAAAATGTACCGGTACCGGTATCTTGTCGCGTAGAACTCCATCAACTCTGTAGCGAACTATGAATTCATCTTCGAATACTTCAAAATGAATATCGCTCGCTTTGACCACGATGGCTTGTAGAAGAATCAGGTTGACAAAGCTTTTAATTGGTGTTTCATTGGCCATCTCCTCCAAATGATCTTTGTCTATAATTTCTCGACTATCGAGATCACTTGTTATTGATAGATCATGCTGAAAATTATCCAGGATTTCCTCGACAGATTCATGTCCACTCGGATAATGTTTGTCTATGGCATCTGCGACATGTTCTCTCTCAACTAATACAGGCGTTATATTGAACTTTAGAAGAAATCTGAGATCATCTATCTGTTGTATGTCCAGTGGATCCTGTTGTGCTACGGTAATTGTAGACTCTTCAAAAGCGATTGGGATGATTCTGTAAAGCTGAGCAATAGAATGTGGGATTGTAGCTAGTAACTCCTGCTTAAAATCGACCTCTTCCAGATCGATAATCTCCATACCAAGATAATCACTCAGTACCGCTGAGATTTTTTTATTTGTCGTATACTCAAGATCTACCAGTACATCTCCCAGTGTCTTGCCATTAATTTCCTGTATATCCAGGGCCTTCTTTATCTGATCTTCACTTATCAGTTCTTTTTCTAGTAATATCTGCCCGAATAATACTCTTCTATCATCATTTGTTGCCATGTCTTTAATGTTATTAACTTAATTATAGTCATTCAAAGTATTGTCTTTATACTGAAGCCTATTTCTGGTTGTAGTTATACACATCTCGGCGCGTGAATATAACGCTTTACTAGAAACACAGAGTGGTGTTCCTTAGTACTTCTTCCGGCGTTGTGATTTGTGCACGCACCAATCTCATCCCATCTTCGGCCAATGTGGCCATTCCATTAGAACGTGCAATTTTTCTCAGTTCATTCGTTCCCACATTTCTATATATTGCGTCTCTTATCTCTGCATTTATGCACATAAATTCAAAAATAGGTTTCCTGCCGACATAGCCGGTTTTATTACAATAATCACAACCTGCACCATGGTAAAACTCACTGTTTTCAAGATCAATGCCATCTATATTTAGTGCCTCCAAAACTTCTTTTTTCATTTTGTGTGATACTTTGCACTTTGGGCATATTACTCTAACCAGACGTTGTGCCAGAACTGCCTGGATTGATGATGATAAAAGAAAAGGTTTAATTCCCATATCTATGAGTCTTATTATGGCTGAAGGTGCGTCGTTAGTGTGAAGTGTGCTCATGACCAAGTGTCCGGTTAATGCAGAGGTAACTGCTATCTCAGCGGTGTCTACATCACGGATCTCTCCTATCACAATTATATTTGGATCCTGTCGCAGCACGGAACGGAGTATACTTGGAAACGTCAAGCCAATTTTCTCGTTTACCGGACATTGGTTAATTCCTGATAAATTATATTCTATCGGATCTTCTACGGAGATAATCTTCTTTTCCGAGCGATCTACTTCATTTAAGGATGCATAAAGAGTTGTCGATTTACCACTGCCGGTAGGCCCTGTAATCAGGAATATGCCATTAGGTTTTTTTAATATACTTTTGAAGTTGTTATAATCATGTTCCGCAAAACCCATACTTTTCAGCCGTATAAGCACCGCAGATTTTTCCAGTATTCTCATAACAACGCTTTCACCACTGCTGGTTGGTATTATGCTTACTCTGATATCTATCGGCTTTTCTCCTGCGTCTAAGCTTATTCGTCCGTCCTGAGGCCTCCTTTTTTCTGTAATATCAATCCCGGAAAGTATTTTTATTCTCGAAATCAGCGCCTCATGTATGCGCCTTGTAATTGAATGTACCTCTTGACACACGCCATCAATTCTATATCTTACGCGCGTTTTATTCGGAAAAGGCTCAATGTGAATATCACTTGCCCGGGTTTTAACGGCTTCATCAATAATATGGGTAACAAGTTTGACAATTGGCGCTTCTATTTCCTCATCAGCATCAAAGCCATAGTCAAATGATTTGTCAGCATCGTTAATTATTGACTGAAACCCATCCAGATACCCATCAAATGAGACAGCTTTCTCCTTGTCATAATATTTTTTAATAGCGCTTTCAACGTTGTCTTTTGTTGCCAGTACACATTCAACGTTAATATTCAGTGTGAAACGCAGATCTTCCAACGTGCTGATATCAAGCGGATCGCATATGGCAACAGTAAGTAGTCCGTGTTGTTTTGCTACGGGTATAACATTATTCTTTTTTGCGATGCTCTTTGGGATTGCGCTTATAACATCTTCCCGGATTGAAACCTTCATCGGGTTGATGGTTTTAAAGTTAAATTGTTCTGCTAGGCAGTGTATAATGCCTTCCTGATCGGCATAACCCATCTCTATCAGTGCGTCTCCCAATCTGATTGATTGTCTCTTGTGGTGTGCCAAGGCCCTGTTTAGCTGCTCTTCGGAGATGATTCTCTTGTCTTTCAGCATTTGCCCCAGAGATGAATATGCAGTTTTCATTTTACTAAATGAAGCAATAATGTTTGTCAGGTATTTCGATTGGCGGTTGACTGAATTTATGCAATACGAATTTGAAGTCTACTTAAAGTTTGTAAGCAGACTTCTTGCCTGCCGACAAACTTTACTGTAGTTTCACGTCACATTACTAACGTTTCCTTCTTGTAGGAATGGGAAGAGGTCCTTTTGCCTCTATATCTCTTATGGAAAATGATAGTATCACGGGTGTAATATAAGCGGCAGAGATGAGAAGTTTTTTCAGAAAACTCCGTCGCTTTTTGTCAAAACCACTTAATAGCTTGTCCTGGTCAGTTGAATTCAATTTAGCACTCCTGTCAAAGTTATCAGAAAAATCTTCCGGTTTATTCATTATTTTTCCTTTCCGATTAATGTTTACAAATAATAGTTTACGGCAGAGAGGGCGAAGATAATAATGAATTTTTCTGTAAAATTGTTTTTCCGCTCCCTGCCAACTCATGGAATTGTCTTAACTCATCTTCCATTTCTGCCTTTCTTGATTAAATATATGCATAGGAAATTCAAAGTCGGCGGGTAACCTGCCCGACTTCGCTATTCAGGCAGGTTACCCGACATTTATTAACAGACATCATGAAAGCAAACAAAATTTGCCGAAGGCTTAACTTGTCATCGAATTTCATTTTGGCCTCCTTGCCGCTAAATGTTGTAAATGTACCCTCCTCTTTTGAAATCTTCAGAAATCTCCCACATGCTTGAACCTATCTCAAGAACATGAAATATTCAAGTAAAAAACTTACATCCTGATAACCGCTTTGATACCTTATGTCTGCACAGCCGTATTTTGACAATTTTGCTAGTCTAAGGTTAAATATTTAACTTTATGCTTTTACAGAAACCGTCTTATACGACGGCGTAGCTGCGCTTCTATAGACATCAACTACTGCCATCAATCATCCTTGCTGTCTTCATTCTCAGGGACATGCACCCTCGGAATCACCATGTCCCAGATGCCCTGATAGGGCGGAAGGATTTACTGTCATAGTTTTCTCTGCAGTTGTGCCCGGCTTGTGACAGATGGTTATGTCACCGGCATGAGCAGTATCATCGATTGATGAAGACTTGCCATGGTGAGTCATGTTCTGAGATGGATGGGTATGCATGTGTTCTTCTCCATTAGCATGCGTATGGTAATGTGAATGCCACGGAACGTTTCCCGTAGTAGTGGACGTTGTGCCACCGCTTTTTAATGTAGTTGCAATACCGGTTTCACGGTCAGTTACCACGACAATTCCGGAAGTAAATGATATGTCCGTCTGGTAACCCACCGCGGAACTGCTACTGGTTACTACGGTAAACTCGGTACCTCTTACGCCTACAATTGCACTCGGTGTAACAACCTCGAATTTAGAGCCGGATGTAACTTGAACGTCTATAGTTCCGTTGTCCTGTGTTCTTACTATGCTGTACAGGGTGCCATCGGAAAGCCGAACAGATTGTACCAGGAAGCAACCATAGTTGCTTCCCGGTGCGTCTGTCACTTTTACCGTACTTCCGTCATCGAACGTCAACGTATCATTTACATTGCTGATTTTTCTCTGATCTGTATCACCATCCGGCGGCACCTCCTGCCCGTTGGCCAGTACAGTGCCAATATTCGTAATTTCTGTAGAGCCGCTGGCAAAAGTGCTCGTTGAATTACTTGCATCTCTGTGGCGTGGGCAGCCTATGGCAAGTTCGTTGCTGTCGTAAGAGCTTTTTCGTGCCACATAGTAAGGATCGTAGCTTGCAAAGTTACTTGTACTGGTGGTATCACTATCTTCAGGGCAAATAAATGTAGATTTATCGGTTATGTAGTTTGCGAGGTCGGTCGAAAGCGGGTATGAGTCATTGAGATCGTCCGGGTAACCATCCTCGGGGAAGGATTTGTAGTCGTTATAATGCATTTGCAAGCCCTGTGATATTCCCCTGAGGTTATTGATACATGTAGTCTGGTTATTTGTGGAGCATATTTTGCCAATGGATACAGTTGCTATACCAGCTAATATGCCGATTATGGCAATTGTTACAAGAAGTTCAATGAGTGTGAATCCCTTTTTATGACCTTTGTGCTTTAACTTCCACATGGGAGCTCCTCCAATTTTTTCATAGTTTTTTGTTGGGTTTCTCGGGTTGTGATTTGTCATCCCCTACATGTTAAACCGAAAGAAATACACACAGATCATGATGTGCATAAAATTAAACTGTTTGGCCAAGTGTAACCAGGTGTATCTTTGAGAATAATTTGAGAAGGCAGTTGGTTACGCGAAATTAATTTTTATCATGTTCTCAGAGTAAAAGAGTATCTGGTAAAACGTTTATTAAATCTGGTCGGCTTCGTTTTGAGTATCTGTCATTTTTTTACGGTTTTTCACAAACTCTAATGCCAGTTTCGGATCAAATTGGGTTCCCGCTCCGTTTTCAATTTCCTTAAAGGCCACTTCCATTGTGAGACTTTTTCTATAAACCCTGTTGGTTGTCATTGCATCAAATGTATCGGCTATCGATATAATTCTGGCGACAAGATGGATCTCATCGCCTTTTAAACCATCCGGATATCCTTTGCCGTCGTGACGCTCATGATGGTGGCGTACACCCGGCATTAAGGCACGCAGCCGGGACATGGGTTCCAGAATCTTGCTTCCTCTGGCAGCGTGTGATTTTATTTCCACAAATTCTTCATCTGTTAAGCGGCCTGGTTTATTTAATATATTTTCGTCAATACCAATTTTTCCAATATCGTGAATTGTGGCAGATAGTTCCAGAAATTTCAGTTCACCTTCCGATAACCCCAATTCCCTGCCGATTCTAACGCTAAGCCTTGCCACTCGTTGGGAGTGTCCGTGTGTATAAGTGTCTCTTGCATCTAGTGCAGACGCAATCGATTTGATGTAATCAAGAAAGATGCCGTGGATGTCAGTATACAATCTATGATTTTCAATTGCAACCGCAATTTGATGTGTAAATGATGAAATCAGCCTCAGCTCTTCAGCCGTAAACTCTGCAAATGGAGATGTTTTTGACGCAAGTTTATTGTAAAGATAAAGTATCCCTATAGTTTGTTTTTTTACAATGAGTGGAACCGCCAAAAGGCTTTGTATACTGTTATTATTTGTGCCTGACAGGTCAGGATGTTTTGAGATGTTACCAACCCAGACAGGCTTTGGGTTAGACTGTATCCATCTATTTACTGCGTTAGAAATACTTTGCGAATCAGCTTTTATCTTGTCAAGACCGGCAAAAGCCGTGTATGCGTAATCGCCTGTTTTGTCATTCAGGACATATAAGGCAGTTGCTTCACAGTGGGTAATTCTTTTTATCGGTTCTAATAATTCTATCGGCGGTTTGGAAGGGATTGCGAGTGCAGACGTTATCTCAATATCTTCCTTAAATAATTTCAAAGAATATTGACTGGATTCATCCTTGGATGTCGTGATTTCACCTATCTCCAGGAGTAAATCCAGTTCCAGGTCTCTCATGGCAGATTCTCCACTGGCGGAGCTTAAATTAACAGATAGGCAGGTTCCTATAAGCATCAGAAACATGGCGGCGAATGGCACCATATCCATCATTATATTTAAATTTCGAAGTAACATTAGCCCAGTAAAGGCAATAATTACAGAAATTGTAAATAAAACGAGAATACCGCCGGCAAGTAATAGATAAGTACTGCCCCTTAAGTGTATTCTGAAAATCAATATGCTTAAAATTATGGATAATGCCGTCACAATTGAGATTGTGTAGACAGGTCCTGGTGTGATGATGAGTTGTCCTGTTAAGAAATTGTATAGAAGGTTTGCCTGAATAAAAACACCAAATTTGCGCCCGAATGGTGTAACATGAACGTCTTGTTCAGATCCTGGAGTTGCAGTCCCTATAAATATGATTTTGTCTTTAAACTCGTCTGCAGGAACCCTGTTTTCATTCTGTGGAGATACGTCATAAAAAGAGTACAACGTTATGGGTTTTTCCTGGCCGAGCTTTTCTATCCACTTAACATTTGTTCCCTGATAGATGTTTACCTGCTTTTCAAAATCAATATAGTTGATGGGTATGCAACTTTTCGAGTCAAGTGGTAAATACCAGTTTCCTATTTTTAAAGAATTTCCAGGATTTAGCTTCATTTTCTGATCAATCCCCATTTGTTCCAGAAAAACGGCAAGAGAAAGAGGTACAAATCTTTCATTGCTGTCAGTACCTGCTATATAGATTGGTGTTCTTCTCGCGACACCATCACGGTCATAGAAAACGTTTAAATGGCCTATGTCTTTTGCAGAATTGGCAATTATTTCAATATTCCTGCTTAATCGCCCTTTGTAAATTCCGTCTGATGGATTTGATCTAAAAAGGTTGGCAGTGGGACTCCAGACTGGAAAAATAATTGTACCGGTGTCACTGGCAGCTTCTGAGAATACAACATCATTCTTGATATGTTCTATATCCGGCAGATCAAAGAACATATCAAAGGCAATAGTCGCAGCACCACCTTTTTTTAAGTAGTAAAGTAAGTCTGCGTAGCGGTTTCTGGGCCAGGGCCATCTGCCCAGTAGTTCCATGTCTCTATCTGATATACCTATTATGGCTATTTTTGGTATATCAGGAGCGCTTTTGTGTGTGTTGTGTGTGATGCGCCAGTCATATAAAAGATTTTCAAGGCGGTTGAAAATCTCTGTGAAATATAATAAGGACACGATTGCCGCAATTGACAGGCCCCAGAGAAGACCATAATAGTTTTGACTGGTTGAATGCTTGATATTACTCTCCCGGTGGGGGGGATGGCAGCATCTGTGTCTTATGGTAAAGAAAAAATGCCGACTCCCAAATTACAAAAAATTTAAGGCTTTATTACTCTCTAACCTGCACCGTTAATTAGTCCAGCTAGATTGTTGTGTCTGTTCTATTTTAGTATGCCAAAAAACTGTCATTATAATACCGCACTCTTTTAGCAGGAACCTGGAGTGAACTGATCTGCTTTAGCCGGATTTCATAATACGGGTGATTTTATACGCTGACATTGGGTTGTCAATAAAAATTTAGAAACTTAAGTCTTTTTAATATTAGTTCTTATAGATAGAAAGAGTGCCTTTGTCCGGCTCGCTATATATTTTCCTGGGAGCATTTTCCATTTATGTATAGTAGATGAGCTGAGAGGCGTATAAGCAGTGAGTGTTTAAAGGCATCTTATTGACATGAATACCGTCGGGTGTATAATCTTAAGACATTTGTTCCAGGTGACAAAAAAGTTACAAGTGAATAAGGTTAAGGTGGATAAATAGGAGAAGCACTTATCTGTAAGTTATAGGCGCTCTAGCCCGTTTTGGATACTTCAATCTTGATAAAGCTAAGCCGGTCTTTCATAAATTTATGTGAGGAATTTCAAAGTTTGGCAGGAGCCGTCTCCCGACGGCGAGCGAATATCATTCACCGTGGCATGCGAACCACGGTCGCCAATCCGCCCAAACGTACTGTTCGGTACGGGCAGGCAGGAGTTGGCTCCTTCCGGTATACTTATGCAGAAGGCTTAACTTTAGAAAACAGTTTCCTGGTTTTTAAATTATTATGGATAAAGCAAACGAAAATGAAAAAATTGAGATCGACCTTATACTGCAGGCTATTTTCCATAAGTACGGTTATGATTTCAGAAATTATTCAAAAGCGTCCATAAGACGTCGTATACGATACCGCTTTGCTCAATCCAATTTCAAAACAATTTCCGAGATGCAGCACAAATTGCTTTACGATAAGAATTTTTTTGATACTTTGCTCTTAGACCTTACCGTTAATGTTACTGAGATGTTCCGGGATCCATCTTTTTTCAAGAAACTGAGAGAAGTCGTAATACCGGAACTGAAAAAGCAGTCTTTCATAAAGGTGTGGCATGCTGGCTGTTCCAGTGGTGAGGAAATTTACTCCACGGCGATTATACTGAAGGAGAGCGGAATCTACGAATCGTCCCTAATTTATGCAACAGATACCAATGAGGCTGTTCTTGATAAAGCAAAAACAGGGATTTTCCCAATTGAAAAAATGAAAAATTTTACTGTCAATTACAGGAAGTCTGGCGGTCTTGCATCTTTTGCTGATTATTATACTGCCAGGTATGATAATGCAATCATGGACAGTTTTTTGAAAAAAAATATTGTCTTTTCCAATCACAATCTGGTAACCGATAGTGTTTTCGGAGAAATGGATATGATAATGTGCAGAAATGTGCTCATTTATTTTAACAGAGAGTTGCAAAACCGTGTGTTCAAGCTTTTCAAGGATAGTCTACGTCCGGGTGGGTTCCTTTGCCTGGGACCTAAAGAGACTATAAGGTTTTCGTCACACTCGGAAGATTTTGAAAATGTAGTAGAGAAAGAAAAAATATACAGAAGGGCTGGGGAGTAGGGGGCTAAAAAAATAGGGTCTTTGCTTAGATCTATTTCAAAATAGTGTATAAGATATTGAATAGTTTTATTTGGGAAGGGTTCAGATCATGGTCTATCATGAACTTATATATTTACTTCCTGGCCTCTAACATTTCTATAAAACCCTCAGTCCTTGTGGCGATCTGTCCAGACATATAGTTGCTATCATCAACACAATCTCCGTCAAGATTCAAGAGGGGGTATCCTTCCTTTGCCATCTCTGCTTTAATAGTAGGTATTGCGGCGTTATTTCTTCTGCATCCCCAGGTAGAGAAAGCAATTATACCGTCTATATTATAGTCTTTGGCTAACGTTTTAATAACTTGCAGTCTTTTGTCTAAAGGCCCGTTGTTGTGGTTGGAGATAAGCTTTCTCGCAAGACTTTCGTAGGGCTTATCAGGGTCTAATTTGTCCCAGTATACGTGATTAATTTCTTCGAAAACTATTTTAGTTTTTCCTGCATTTTCGATCTTATCAAAGACATCAGCTTTAAAATATGGTTTTAATTCCAGCCAAAGCAGTCTGATCTCTTTTTCGTCGGCGACTTCTCCATTCTCTCTTCTTGTTGCAATCATATCTTTGAGTTCATCAACTATACTTGTGTAGAAATCTACTGCATGTTGTGAACCGGCTAAATAGTGACTTGGGACCATTAACCCAAGGCCGTCACCTCCTGCAAGAGGGGACAATGGATCCTGCCTCACTTGGTTTAATTCAATCATTTTTTCCCTTGCCTGATTGGACAGAACTATGGCTTCTGAAAGGGCGTGTTTTTCCATCTTTTTCCCAGTAACTTCTTCCATTCGCTTTGTTAAGCTGATTAATTGATTTGTCAGGAATTTTATAGAGTTGTCATTCATCTCGTATGGTACGTCTACTATCATGCTTTCTTTTCCTGTTATGGATTCGCAGATTTTTATAGTCTTTATGTTACTGTCGCATATCGTTGATGTCCCTGCAAGGAACAGAGGGCGTGGATAGACACCCATATGAGCGTTCCCTAGTGCTGTCCTATGGAAAGAGCAAACATCAGTTGGAATAGCGGCCAGATCGGCTTCAGTGAGAGAATGAGAGCTCTGTCCAAATTTTGAGCAAATAGCGGCTGCTATTTCTAACGAAAAAGGCTGTAGCTTCATTGCAAAAATGATCTCTGATGGCACAAATAGCGTTGTCCATATTGAACCATATTTGTACGTATGGTGAAAGAGTTCAACTATGCTTTTCGATAGAACATGAAAAGCTTTTATATCTTCTTTCCCAATGCTTTTTCCTGTTACTTTTGAATATATATTCAGGAATCTAAATAGTTCTTTTATTAAAAAAGGAGTTAGCTTTCGAGCAAGCTTCTTTTTTGTACCTTTAATATTTACCATAATTTTTCAGCTTATTTGTTTTAGAAAATCTATATAGCGATGCATGATAGGATTAATTTGATGCTTCCAGAAATATTCCAAATTGGGCATAAGTGATCAGACCAAAGACCAGGTATGTCTCATCACGCAGTTAGCTGCTCTATGAACGCTTCAATCCTGGTCTTTGTTTGACCATCACTTTTAGCACTATCGCAATTGATATGGAGTAGGGGAATATGTTGTTTTTCAAATTCTTTTTTGACTAAAGGATAATCATATAAAGTGTGGTCACAGAACTTTAGGGAGTGGTAGATAGCTCCGCTTATTGCTCTTCTTTCGATAAGGGCGACTATGCCTTTAATCCTCCCAAATACGTCAACCATTCTTGAGCAGGGTGATCTTTTTAAATATCTTTCAGAAATTGACTTGTAAGGGTTGTCTGTTATTTCTACTTTCTTGTCAAAGTATCTGCTGCCGGTACAGAAATCCTCTGATACCACCCTGGCACCAGCATCTTCAATCATTTTGACTATCTCTTCATTTTCCATTATGCTTCCCCA
>JAIQZR010000194.1 GCA_021777035.1 Candidatus Scalindua sp.
AAGGCCCTCGCCTTGGCTTGTCCACTCGCTGCCATCGTATTCGTTATCACTGACGTCAACGTAGTCTTACCATGATCCACATGACCTATCGTACCAACATTAACATGCGGCTTTGTCCTCTGAAATACTTCCTTGGCCATAACACGAAACCCCTACAAATTTACCTAAAACCCATAAAATCAAAAACCGCCAAACGGCATTTATAATTTACCAAAATCCACACACACAAATAACAGCTGCTGATGGGATTTGAACCCATGACCTCGTCCTTACCAAGGACGTGCTCTACCCCTGAGCCACAGCAGCATGTAACGCAAAACTGCCAAATGATTTAGGATATAGCGGAAAGCATTTTAGTTTATCACAAATACCATAAAAGTCAAAAACTTTTTTAAATAAAAGCAAAAAAAAGATATCGGCCCTCACAACAATCGGACGAACTGTTCCGGCAGATCAACATTTAACATAGTATTTAGCTCAAAACAAAAGCGGGCGGCGGGAATCGAACCCGCATGACTAGCTTGGAAGGCTAGGGCTTTACCATTAAGCCACGCCCGCATATCCAGCCGGAGCAGTTGTTTTTAGGTATGCAGAAACAAAACCTTAGCTATATTCCAGTTTTCTTTCTTTGAATTGGGATGCACCAGTAATGATTCCTTGAAAAGCCCAAAGCATCTTTATAAATAGAGCCAATATCAGCCCACATCCAACACGTCACTATCACACCAAAGTTCAAAAACCTAAAATATGGGGAGAGGAGGATTCGAACCTCCGAAGGCTATGCCAACAGATTTACAGTCTGTCCCCTTTGGCCACTCGGGTACCTCCCCGCAATATTCGAATAAACAACAAGCACACATATCAATCCACACTAAAATAGTATGAGCTAGCGGTGGGATTCGAACCCGCAACCTGCTGATTACAAATCAGCTGCTCTGCCGTTGAGCTACGCTAGCCGGGAAACCTTAAAAGATTATCAGATTATTTTTTTTTTACAAGATAAAACTAGCTAATTCTATAATTAAGTTGCACGAATTTGCTCTAAATAACCCTCATAATTCCTAGTTACCTCGTTAATACTGTCACCACCAAATTTCTCCATAAAGCACTTGGCTATTTCAAAAGCAACGGCCGCCTCGCCAACAACGGACACAGCAGGCACGGCGCATACATCAGATCGTTCTGTCGAAGCACTTTCCGACTCTTTAGTGATTATATCCACAGACCCTAAAGGCCTCATGAGTGTCGGAATCGGCTTCATAGCGGCTCTTGCAATTACAACTTCACCATTTGTGATGCCACCTTCTATTCCGCCAGCATTGTTAGTTGCCCTACCAAAACCACTTTTATCTTCACAATAAAATATCTCATCATGCACCTGAGAACCAAACTTTTTTGAAAAACCAAACCCAATGCCTATTTCAACCCCCTTTATCCCCTGTATTGACATCAAAGCGCCTGCCAGGATCCCATCTATTCGCAGATTCCACTGTACATGACTACCCAGTCCAGTCGGAACACCAAAAGCGACTATTTCTATAACACCCCCCAATGAATTGCCTTCCTTTTTGGCCTTCTTAATTCTTTCAATCATTTTTGATTCAGCCAATTTGTCCAGACAATAGACCTTGCTTTTACTCCTGTTTCTAAATATTTCATCTGGATTCTTGATTATTCTTTTTGCATTTACGCCACCAATGCCTATGACATATCCCAAAACATTTATATTAAACCTCGAAAGTAGAATTTTTGCCAAAGCTCCCGCGGCAACCCTGGCAGCGGTTTCCCTTGCGCTTGCCCTTTCAAGAATATTTCTTGCGTCCCTATGGCCAAACTTAATAGCTCCGGGCAAATCAGCGTGCCCCGGCCTCGGCCTTGTAACATCAGGCAAAATATCTATCTTGTAATCTTTATTCTCTATCTTCAAACATATAGGGCTTCCAATAGTTATATTTCTTCTTGTACCAGACAAAACGCATACCCTATCACTTTCAATCTGCATCCGCCCACCTCTGCCATAACCGCCTTGACGCCTTTTCAAATCAGCATTAATGCCAGATTCATCCAAATGGATTCCTGCTGGAAATCCACTTACAATTACAATCAGACACTTTCCATGTGATTCACCGGCGGTAGTAAAAGTCAGCATAAATAACCTCAAAAAGCGACTAAATATTAGGCAAACCGGTTATTTTATATTTAATTGCAACTTCTTCAAGCTTTTTTTAAATATTGCCAAAATAAGAATGGCGCTTACGCAACAGTGGCCCCTTGGTTATATCGTATTTCTGTACTTCCACAAAACCATCAAATGGCCTGAAACGCTGGCCACCGGCCTGAAAAACACAACAAAACAGGAAATCGGTGGCGACAATAAGACGTTATTATTCTGACCAAGCACAAAATAAAAAGACTTCTGTTACCAAACATGTGATTTTTAATTGCTTATGCCCACACCCTTATGATAGTATTTTTCAAATATTGGAATTTTATATATTCAAAAATGTACAAACTATTTGTAAGCCTGAGATATCTTAGAAGGAAAAAAATCACTTTTTTTGCGGTTGCAGGTGTAGCCGTGGGAGTTATGACTTTAATAGTTGTACTATCGGTAATGAGCGGCTTTGACAAGGAGTTACGATCAAAAATAAGAGGTACGCTATCACATCTTATTATCCAAAAAAGAGGCATCTACGGCTTGGATAACTATAAAGAGATTCTTGAAAAAATAGAAACCATTGAACACGTCAAAGCATGTGCCCCATATATTGAAGGCCCCGCTCTTCTGAACATTAGAGGCGCAAAAGAATTCACGTATTTCAAGGGTATTGATCCTGTCTTGGAGGCAAAGGTGGGAGAATTTGAAAACTATATAAAACCGTTTGGCAACAAGCCTCATGATTTATTAACGATTCATGGGGAGAAAAAAACCCCCAGCGCCTTTGGCGGTATCGAACTGTTACGCATCAGAGAAGGCGATCCCGAAACCAATCCGGAAAATTTTGTACAAAATGGAGAGAAAATCGTTTTAGTATCAATGAAGGGGTGGGACAAAATCAATGTAAAACCGTTTATTCTCACAGGAAAATTTAAATCAGGTATGTATGATATTGATAAAAATTATATTTACATACCATTCGAGACGGCACAGGACTTAGCAGGGGCAAAGGATTCTGCCACAGGAATAAGTATAAGATTAGATAATTACAAGAATGCGCCATTGGTACGAGAACAGCTTCAAAGAGAGCTTGGGGTTGGTTTTTATGTACAAACATGGGAAGAAGTGCGAGGAACTTTCCTGAAAGCCGTTGCTCTTGAAAAACGCGTCATGGCATTCATCTTGTTTTTTATCATCATCGTAGCAGGATTCAACATACTTGCAATTTTAACCATGATTGTATTTGAAAAATCAAAAGATATTGGGATCCTTAAGGCACTGGGTGCTACAACCAAGGGTATAATGTTTATTTTTCTTATGAACGGGCTTTTTATTGGCCTTTTAGGTTCTGCAATAGGAACAGGAATAGGACTTGCGTTTATAAACAGAATTAACTGGATTGAAAAAATAGTATATAATTATTCAGGCTGGAGACCATTTCCACCGGAAGTTTATTATTTTAACGAAATACCTACTGTTGTTGACATTAAGAGCATAATTATCATCATTTCCTTCTCAATTGCATGCGGCGTCCTATTCAGCATTTATCCGGCACTAAAAGCGGCACGTTTAGACCCAATCGAGACTCTTAGATATGAATAGTGCAAAGTGGATCCGCCATCAGCCTTCCTTACCGAACAAGAAACATTGCCTTCTCCCTCCTCAATAATTGCCGGGCAAGCGAGAGCATTTTGACTATTGCCAGCTCAATCTTGCAGATCGTATTAAGACGTTTAACTTGACATTAAATCCATTGTACACAGGCGTGAAAACCCCTGCTACAAACACGACAAAAGGATAACACCTTAATTTCCAAAGACTTAAAATGAAACCTCATCAGCACGAGCATCTGGCAAATGCAAAAAGTTTTGACTTGCAAGTATACGGATGATAGTATGCATGCATTCGACTACTTGAACAGTTCTAATTGAACTAAGACTTTTATGCTTATATTGAGAATGTTAATGGCATAGATCTTTATCATATTATAGAGAAGAGGCAACATACATTGATTAATTACTATCACGTTTTACATGTAGAGGAGGGATCTGCCAGAGACGAGATCAAAAATTCATTTAGAAAACTCGTAAAAAAATACCATCCGGACAAGAACAAAACAAACGGAATCCCTTCAGAGGACAAAATCAAGTTACTGATTAAAGCATATAAAACTCTGACCGATGCTGAAAAGAAGACTCATTATGACAGCCTGTTGCAAAATGAAAATATTAGAGATTTTTACCGTAACGAAAGAGTAGAAGTAGAAAAAAAGAGATGTAAGTATGATCTAAAATCTCAAGTAAAAATGGTATTAAATGACCTCTTAAATAAAAATGGACATCAGGCCGTTAAAAATTATGAGCGCTTGAAAGAAGAAAACAAAAATTTTAAACTGTTGAACTTTTTAGAACCTAAAGATTATCTGGATTGCAAATTTCTTCTTGCCGAACAGTACGAAGAACAAAAAAATTACGAGTTGGCCTTTGAATTGTACGAGCATGTTTACCAAAACGAGAATGGCAACCCTGCTCGCAAGCTCCTGCTGGAGGAAATAAAAGATAGGATCATTCGTTTATCATGCAAAAAACTGGTCAAACTTGTACATCCTAACAAAGCAATAACTTACCTGACAAGAGTTATAAACTTAAAAGTAAATAAAAATGAGAAAGCCTTCATATACAAGAAAATTGCCGATATTTATGCAACTACGAGTGAATGGGATAACGCATTGACAAGTTTCAACATGGCAATGTCACTTCACCCCAAGCTAAAAGGCACTCAAATGTTAAAAAACAAACTAAACAAACACTTTGCACAAGAAAACTATTTCATATAATTTTCGCTACTATTAAAATACAATGGCTTCTAATGATACGGTTTTATTAAAAACAGATATCCCTTACTTAAAGCTACATAATAAGGGGAAGGTTAGAGAGATATTTGAGATTGACGGCGACCTCTTGCTTGTAGCGACTGATAGAATTTCAGCATTTGACTACATACTACCAAATGGTATCCCGCAAAAGGGCAAAGTCCTTACACTCATGTCAGAGTTTTGGTTTAAGCTGACAAGAGAGTTAACTGAAAACCACTTAATCACAACCTCAATCGACGAAATAGACAAAATAACAAAAGAGGACAAGGCCCTGCTTAGAGGACGTTCAATGCTCGTAAAGAAAGTTGACGTAATTCCTGTTGAATGTATTGTCAGAGGCTATCTTGCCGGTTCAGGTTGGAAGGAGTACAAAGAGCACGGAACTGTCTGCAAGATAAAATTACCTGACAACCTGAAAGAGAGCGACAAGCTACCTGAGCCTATCTTCACACCATCAACAAAAGCAGAATCCGGACACGACGAAAATATCTCTTTCGAGGAAACCATCAAGATTACGGGTAGAGAACTCGCAGAAAAAATAAGAGAAAAAAGTATAGCGATATACAAAAAAGCAAGTGAGTACGCCCTGACAAAAGGAATTATAATAAGTGATACGAAATTTGAGTGGGGCAAATATGATGATAAAATAATTCTAATTGATGAAGTCCTGACTCCCGACTCATCCCGTTTCTGGCCGCTGGAAAGCTATTCGCCAGGAAAGTCTCAACCATCGTTTGACAAGCAATTTGTCAGGGATTATCTGGAAAGTTCAGGATGGGATAAACAATCCACTCCGCCTTCACTCCCTGAAGACATAATCCGAATTACGTCTGAAAAATATCTTGAGGCTTACAGAAAGTTAACAGGAAAAAATATATCTAACTGAGTAAACACTATAGTATGACAGAAAAGTTACCAAGAATCACTGCTGCAGATACAATCAGGGCGTTAGAACGGGCAATATAATGACTTGCAAGATATTACTATATTGTCTTACTCGAAGAAATCGGAAAATAATTTGAAATATTCAAAGACGGCACGGTGAGTACTATCTTATTGGAAATGAAAGAGATGGTATCAAAGGATAAAAGGTTAGAAAATATTGAACAGTTGAAGAATACATGTACAATGATACAGCTAATCTACCCTCGTGACTAATCTTAAACGACAATAACTGTCTTGATAAAGTAAATGGTAAAACAAAAATGATAATTGAGGAAATAAACGCAAAACGAAGGAATAACCTCAATAATTTATACACCTGAAGAACTTATGGTCATGGCGGAAAAGTAATACACAATTTTAGGAGAAACAAATGGGTCTAATAAAAGCTGAAATTAACTTGTCAAACCCAAGAGATAGGAAGATAAGGTCAATCAAAGTTACATCCCTGGTTGATACCGGTTCATTACATTTGTGTGTACCTGAGCATATTGCTATCCAGCTCGAACTTGAAGAATTGTATAAACGTGAGGTAACAACAGCAGACGGGAAAAAGCATCTTGTTCCATATATGGGACCGGTAGAGGTTAGATTTGAAAACCGTGGCTGCTTTACAGGCGTTTTAGTGTTTGGAGACGAGGTACTTCTTGGTGCTGTTCCAATGGAAGATATGGATGTATTGATTTCTCCAGCAAAGCAGGCTCTTATTGTAAATCCGGAAAGTCCAAACATAGCAATGTCAGTTGCAAAGAAAATAACACCCTAACAAGGCTCTTACCTGAATTTTTCCACACCAACCCTTTTACAATACTTGAATATTTTGCATTTGCTGCACCAGGGTGAAATGGGTACACAGAGATTCTGCCCGTATGTTACCAAGAATGTTTTACTTATCAATTATACCTATCTTTTTCTCTCTTTTTTTTGGGTCTTCCTCTTTATGTATACTGTTCGTTAAGTTAAATATTAGTTTAAATAGCAGATTTGTTTTTGTTAGGGAAAATCATGACTAGATATCCATTTTTCATTTTATAA
Organism: Candidatus Scalindua sp.; assembly: GCA_021777035.1. Classification (GTDB taxonomy): domain Bacteria; phylum Planctomycetota; class Brocadiia; order Brocadiales; family Scalinduaceae; genus Scalindua. The sequence continues at coordinate 7,011 of JAIQZR010000194.1, forward strand.
AATCAAAAAAATAACCTATTTTTTCTTATAACTTTTGAGAAAATATGTTAGCACTCCAGTGAGTAGAGATATAGAAATACTATTATAGCGCAATGCAAAATGGATATACGATCACTATTCACAAGGAGAATGGAAAAAGTGTTGTTAAGGAGGTAACACCGAAAGAGGGCATAGTTGTTCTTGACCCGGATATTCGTCCATATTTTTTAAATTCTGAATCTGTGAATAATGCTTTACGATGTTTAATTCCACTTCTACCAAAAAAACGTAGAGCAAAGGCGAATAAAGCCTAACAAATCGCTAAAGCGTTATCTAAATTTTCCCACGCCAATCCTTTTGCAACATTTAAATATTTTGCATTTACTACACCACGGTGAAATCGGAACACAAAGATTTTGTCCGTATGTTACCAAAAGATCATTATAGATTAACCAGTGTTTCTTGGGCAATGTCTTTCTTAAGGCAAATTCCGTTTGTTCCGGGTTTTTTGTTGTGACTAAACCAAGCCTGTTCGAAATCCTATGAACATGCGTGTCTACGCATATTCCCAACTTGCCATAACCCAACGTAACCGTAAGATTTGCAGTTTTACGGCCAACACCCTTGAATTTTAAGAGTTCGTCAATTTCATCGGGAACAACACCCCCATAATCATCAAGCAAGGTTTTACATATTTCTTTTATTCTTTTTGATTTGGTTTTATAAAAGCCAACAGGATAAATAGCCTTTTCAATACTCTCCGTACTTAAATCAAGCATCTTTTCAGGATCGTCCGCTAGTTTGAACAGCCGGTTAGAGGCTTCTCCCGTTACCTTATCTTTGGTTCGCAAACTGAGCAGACATGAAATAAGTACCATAAATGGACTTTTTGTCATGGAAACTATCGTAACAATAGGCACAACATATTTCTTGTTTTCTTGTTTAAGAATGGACACTATATCGTCTATTTCCTCCAATGCTTCTCCCTCCTGACCTTGAATATATACAAAGCATAATACTAAATGAAATGCAGTATTATTTTAACATATTGCAGTAATTTTACTGCATCTATAAATCATTTATTTATGAGTACTCTAAATACAAAATATTTATTAAACGCGCATAACACAATTAAACACTTGAGCTTACAACAAACCATTTCTTTTTCTTCAATAAAACTATTGTATCGGCATCATTTTTGTGTTATACAAATACCGGTTATGAAAGATTTACAATTTTTTCAAAAAACAATGGCGACAGTAAAAAACTATCTGCCTACAATTGTCACCATGGGTAATCTCGCCTGCGGTTTCGGTGCAATCGTATTTATCATTAATAATGAGTTGGCTTACGCAGCCTGGCTTGTTATATTGGCCATGATATTCGACGGACTTGATGGCCAGGTCGCACGATTAACAAAAACAACAATTACCTGGGGTGCCCAATTAGACACACTTGCAGACATGATCACCTTTGGGCTTGTTCCTGCGTTTCTGATTGGCAGACAGGGAGCTTTCAACGCTCCTGTAGCGATCTGGTTTGTGTGTTTCTTTTACACCTTAAGCGCTGCTATTAGATTGGCAAAATTCGAATTCGAATTCGAATCGAAAAATAATAACGCTGGCAAAAAACGAAGTATATATTTTACTGGACTACCATCTACACTTGCGGGCGGCACGGCCGCATCGCTGATATTGTTAGATTCGTACCTCAAAGCCACACTCAACATTCAAGCCGTTTCTACATGCCTTCCATGTGTTGTTTTTGTTTTAGGAATTTTAATGCTGAGTAAGGTTCCATACATAAGAATTGTCGATCTTGTAGGAAGCAAACGCGATCCGGTTTCTTTACTAATCACATCTGTACTCTTTTTCACACTCCTTGTTTTCTTCATTCTGTACCCGAGTATTATGCTTGCACTTGGCTTTTGTGTGTACATTCTTATCGGCCTCGGCAAACATGGTATCTTCAGAAAAAGAGCGATTCATTCCACTTAACAGGCCCTAACTAAACAATCTCAACTTTTTTATTACCCTTTATCACCATTCCTATAACAAATGAATCTTCCTTCATCTGTTTTAGTTTCTTCATTATAGAAGGTGCGTAATACTTTGAAACAATTAAGACCATTCCTATTCCCATATTTAGAACATTGAACATCTCATCTTCTTTTATTTTTCCTTTTTTCTGTATTACTCCAAAAATCTCCGGAACAGGCCAGCTACCCTTATTGATCCGTACCGAGCATCCTTCAGGCAAAACCCGAGGAATATTTTCTACCAAGCCTCCTCCAGTAATATGGGCCATTCCCTTAACAACTTGCTTCAATCGATAATGCCGCAAAAGAGCCCTTATCGGCTTAACATATATTTTGGTTGGTTTAAGAAGTTCATCACCAATAGTCCCGTTTATCGCTTTAATATTACTATTTATATCCAGTTTTGCTTTTTCAAATAAAACTTTACGCACTAAAGAAAAACCGTTACTATGAAGGCCGCTTGATTTAAGACCTATTACGACATCGCCAGCACTTATGCTCTTCCCATTTATTATCCTCTTTTTTTCTACAATACCGACTGCGAATCCAGCTAAATCATATTCGCCTTCGTGATAAAACCCTGGCATCTCCGGAGTTTCTCCTCCCAGGAGGGCACATTCCGCTTCACAACACCCATTAGCAATACCGCGAAGAACTTCCTTCATTTTCTCAGGGATCATCTTGCTGCTGGCCATATAATCTAAAAAAAACAGAGGTTCAGCACCCAGCACCAGAATATCGTTAACACACATAGCGACTAAATCTATCCCTATCGTATCGTGCCGATCCATCATAAAGGCAATCTTCAGTTTTGTCCCAACACCATCTGTGGATGATACCAATACGGGCTGCTGGTAATTTTTTGAAAACAGCTTCGATTCATGGTTTAACGAAAACAGTCCTGCAAAACCGCCGGGGTTTTCTATGACCCTCGGGCCAAAGGTTCTACGTAACTGATGATAAATATCAGAAGTAAACCGGCCTTTAGCTTCAATATCGACTCCCGCATCTTTATAACTTAATCCTGCCATCTTTATACAGTAATTTTATTTTTATTTATAAACTCTTTTTTTAGGCTTTTTTTAGCAACACTTTTATCGGTCACAGGATAATTGCCGGAGAAACATGCAGTACAATAATGATTACGCGGAGAAGACGCACAGCCCAACATACCCTCCTGGCTCAGATAACCTAAACTGTCCGCTTTTAAGAAATCTATTATTTCTTCAATTGTATGGTTGGCCGCAATAAGCTCATCCTTACTCTGGAAATCAATACCATAACGACAGGGAAAACGATGTGGAGGGCAACTGATCCTCAGATGTACCTCCGTAGCGCCCGCCTTGCGTAAAAGCTTTATCCTGGATCTTGATGTAGTTCCACGCACAATAGAGTCATCTACCACGACAACCCTTTTACCCCTCACAACCTCCGCAATTGCATTAAGCTTAAGCTCGACTTTCTTATGTCGACTTCCCTGGTCAGGCTGTATAAATGTCCTTCCAACATAGTGATTTCTTATAAACCCTCGGTCTAATGGAATACCCGACTCTTCAGAATAACCCATTGCCGCTGAATTCCCCCCTTCCGGAACAGCAATTACAACATCAGCATCTACAGGAAACTCTTTTGCAAGTTTCACCCCGAGCCGTTTTCGGAAAAGGTGAACGTTTTCACCAAATAAATTGCTATCAGGGCGTGCAAAATAGATTAACTCAAATACACAATATGCTGGCCGGATCCGCCTTGGGGAACAAAATTTTTCACTCTTCAAACCATCCTTGTTAATATAAACTACTTCGCCGGGTTCAACGTCTCTTATAAATTCCGCACCAACCTGATCCAGTGCACACGTCTCAGATGATAAAATATAGCTATTGTTCAGTTTCCCTATTGAAAGTGGTCGAAATCCACTGGGATCCCGCACGCCTACCATTTCATCTTTTGTTAAGAACAAGAGAGAAAAAGCACCTCTTAAGTGGTTCAATACATGAGAAAGATTTGGTTTTTCAAGATGACTTGGTTTTGCCATTAAGTGTACGATGACTTCTGTATCTGAAGTTGTGTGGAAGATTGAACCATGTTGCTCGTAATCGTATCGTAATTTACCCGCACCCAACAATTGGCCATTGTGTGCAATAGCAACTTCACCCTTTGCGTATAATACTACCATTGGCTGCACATTGTCGATGCTATCACTTGCACCAAATGTAGAATATCGAACATGACCAATAGCGTGTGGGTTTTTTATCTTGTGAAGACTCTCAGGCGTGAAAACATCACTTACTAATCCAAAGTCTTTTTGATATATTATGTGCTTACCGTCAGCAGAGGCAATACCCGCACTCTCTTCACCACGATGTTGCAAAGAGGAGAGGCCATAAAAAACCTTCTCCACTGCATCGTCGCAGTCAAAAATCCCAAATAATCCGCAATATTCTCGTGCTTTTGCCAAGGTTAAGACTCATTCTGAGAGGTAATAGTTATTCAAACCTGGATTATAACAGGACGAGAAAACGTGTCAAATCAAATTAGATCAAATTAGATAAAACTTGAAGTACATTGGCTATTATGTTAAGAGTTTTAGACAAAAGCTATAACTAAAAACTTTAGAGTTTCGTAACTATGATTATAGTTGTAAATGGCTAAAGAGAAACGAGTATGAATACAACATTCACCTCATGAAAAACTTTACTACATTTTATTCAGCACAGAACAAAAATTCATAATTCAACATGAAAAAAAAAGACTTACTTGACAGGATCAGGCTCTATGTATTAATAAGCAGCAACATTGCGACAAAGTCTGTTAAAGAAACAGCAAAACTTGTCATAGACGGAGGGGCTGACGCTATTCAATTACGAGAGAAAACAATGTCCGACAGTGATCTCATATCGCTATCCGGAGAAGTACGAGGAATAACCACCAAAAGTGGGACTTTATTGATCATCAATGATCGTGTACATGTTGCCAGGGAAATTAATGCGGATGGTGTCCATTTAGGGCAACAAGATATGAGCGTTCCGGAAGCAAAAGAGATTATTGGCGATGAAAAGATAATTGGAGTATCTACGCATAGTATTATACAGGCAAAGCAAGCGGAGAAAGATGGTGCCGACTATGTTGCTATCGGCCCGATCTATCCTACCAAAACAAAAGACTATGAACCACCTATCGGAATTGAAATTATTCAGAAAATTTCGGAAGCGGTAAATATACCGTTTATTGCCATAGGCGCCATAACCCTTGAGAATCTGGATAGAGTACTAAATGCCGGAGCTTCAAGGGTGGCAGTATGTTCGACAATTATAGGTTCAAAAGATATCTATTCCACCGCAAAGCAGTATAAAGAAAAACTAAATGTGACGCAAACCCACGGATAACATTTTTAAAACAGAAAACTTATGGCAATCTAAAAGGTACCATATGATATGCGAGACAAGATAAGCTTCTTAACATCCGCTAAGACCGTTAGCCTCTGCACACTGTTGAGCCGGGTTTTGGGACTGGTACGGGACATAATATGTGCAAGCGTCTTCGGTACCAGCCTGGCTTGGGATGCCTTTGTCGTGGCCTTCAAAATACCAAATCTCTTCCGCCGACTCTTTGGAGAAGGAGCATTGAGTGCCGCCTTTATTCCTGTATTTACAGAATATCTTGAAACCAAAAGCAGAAAAGAGGCATGGGAACTCGTAAACGTAACAGGAACATTACTCTTCATAATTTTAGGAAGCCTGGTTGTACTGGCAGAGATTTCATTCTCTATCATACCCACAGTTTTCTCTCTTAACAGCAAGTGGGGTTTGGTATTAAATCTACTCACAATAACATTCCCGTATGTGCTGTTCATATGCATGGTAGCACTTGCAATGGCAGTCTTGAATTCACTCAAACACTTTCTAATACCCGCCCTCGCACCTGTTGCCCTGAACATCTGCTGGATAATGGGAGTGCTATTTCTAACCCCCGTATGCGGAAATACATTAGATAGTAAAATATTTGGCCTTGCTATAGCTATCCTCATCGGAGGTGTGATTCAATTATCAATGCAGCTACCCGTATTAAAAAAGGAGGGGATAACCTTCAAGCCTTCATTATATTTTTCACATCCCGGCCTGAAACGTATCATGGCCCTGATGCTGCCCATAATTTTCGGCCTGGCCGTAGTCCAGATAAATGTGCTAATGGATAGTTTTATTGCAATAGCCTTTGCGAAGCCTCCGGGTGGCGCTGAAACCTTCTCTATCGCTGGAATAGCAATACCATATCCCCTGGAAACAGGCGCAGCATCCGTATTGTATTACGGTGACAGGTTGATTCAATTCCCCCTGGGTGTGTTCGGAATAGCAGTAGCAACAGCCGTCTTCCCCTTTTTTTCTACCTATGCAGCACGTAAAGACTGGACAAACTTCACCGATACATTAAACCAGGCAATAAGAGTCGTGCTATTTATTGGAATACCGGCATCCACAGGCTTAATATTATTACGAAAACCCCTTGTTGAACTATTTTACGAGAGAAATGCATTTACGGCAGAATCAACCTACAGAACGACTGTCGTGATTTTCTACTACGCCATCGGAGTATGGGCCTACTGTGCCTCTCACGTAATCATAAGGGCATTTTATTCTATACAAGACACAAAAACACCCGTAAAAGTAGGCGCTGGCATGGTAGGCCTTAACCTGGTTCTCAATCTAACCCTGATCTGGTTTCTTCGTGAAGGAGGTCTCGCGCTGGCAACGGCCGTAAGCGCAACAATACAGATACTAGTCCTGTTTGTCCTCCTACACAAAAAGCTCAATATCACCGGGCATAAGTACATCTTTACATCGGCTATTAAGACATTGGTTGCGACCTTTTTCATGTACATCACCTGCTGGATAATGCTGAAGATAATGCCAATCGGCAATGGTGAGCTTATGATAAAATCCATTCGGCTTCTCATCCCACTGACGACAGCCCTCGTAGCATTCTTTACCGTATCATTTCTACTAAAATCAGAGGAACTAAAGTATCTATACACCTCATTGAGGAGGAAAAGAGAATAACGCGGCAAAGCCGCCCGCCTGAATGATGAGTCGTGCAGGCAACCAGGTTTGAAATGTCTAAAGTGAGCTAAAGTGCCTAAAGAAAAGAGAAACATTTGTACTCGGATTTTAGAATATTTTTTTCTTCTTCTTTTTGGTAAGTCTTTTGTTTATAATCCTCAAGACTAATTTTACATTTTAACGTATTATTGAAAATCTTATAAAATATGGCTAGAGGTCTCTCAAAATCTCCGACAAGTAATAAATTATCGGTAACATTTTTCCTCATACTCATGGGATTTGCATTCTACATCTCCTGTGTCAGTTTTCATGAGAGAACAGATTTTACCACCGAAAATACGGTACGCCATTACAGCGGTGATGAGGAAGAAGAAAAAAACGATGATTCAAATTACGAGTACGACGAGAGCCTTTTACAGGAAGGTTTTTACTTCCCTAAATCGTATAGAGAACTCCTGGATATCACCCATGTACATGCGTTTACAATTCCCCTGATCATATTCGTCATGTCTCGCATACTTTCCATGACACAGATACGCGACTGGATAAAGATTACGATTTATGGCACGGCCTTCACAGGTATAATAATGAACCTGTCAGGCCCATTGCTGGTAAGATTTACATCAGACGTGTTTTCCATATCCATAATTACATCATATTTTCTTCTCGGCATCTGCTTTGTCGCATTTATTACTATACCAATGTATGAGATGTGGTTTAAGCCAAAAGAAACAAATATGTGATACCCCGGACAAAAAGTACCGAGGACTGCCCTTATTTAGTACAAAAATCCATTCACACCATCTCCATACACAAGACGGCAAAACCATAGAATCCGAATAAAAAACTGGCATACACGATGTAAGAGAGTACAATATGAGCCATGAATTTATAATGGAATAAATGAAAAAAATAGAGAATAATTATGGACATTGAAAACATTTTAAAGATAGTTGTAGAAAAAATTACCAGTAGTTTTACCATTGAGAGAATAATACTTTTTGGTTCTTATGCCTATGGTCATCCAACGACTGACAGTGATATTGACTTGATGGTTATAATGCAAACAGGTGAACAACCTCATAAAAGAGCTGTACCGATAAGGAAGATATTAAAAGGGATCGGATTGTCCAAAGATATAATAGTAAAGACTCCTGAAGAGTTTGAGAGATTTAAGGATATCGTGGGAACAATTGTTTACCCGGCTGCCCATAGAGGAAAGATACTTTATGAGAGATGACAAGCTAAGTGTTGTAAAAGCATGGTTTAAAAAAGCCGAGAACGATCTGATCAATGCAGAGAATACCATAAAGATGGATGCCCCTCCTACAGATACAATATGCTTTCACGCTCAGCAATGCGCGGAGAAATATCTTAAAGGTTTTCTTACTTTCCATCAAATTGACTTCCCAAAGACTCATTCTCTCGAAGATCTTGTTTTTCTGTGCAAAGACACTGCACCAAAAATAGAATCAGAACTTGGAGAGATTGAAATACTATCAAACTATGGGGTAGAAGTCAGGTATCCAGATGATATTTATTACGACATACCTGTAATGGACGCACGAGAAGCCATAGATTTAGCAAAAAAGGTTAAGAGTTTTATTCTCAAACATCTTGAAGAAAGGATATTATAAATGGATAATGACAAATATAATTGTCGTTAGACAATTTCAGAGTAAATCATGGAAATGCTCGATCTCTGCGCCCTGCTTTTAAGCCTGGCTGCAATCTTCAGTTATATCAATTTTCGTTTTATCAAATTACCGACTACTATTGGCATTATGCTGATCGCAATGCTTATCTCTGTTAGCCTGGTAGTACTGGGCCACTTTGGTTTTGAAGGCATTCAAAACAAGGCAACGGCGACGTTGGAAGGTATCGATTTCAATAAGGCATTGATGCATGGCATGCTGAGTTTTCTACTGTTTTCCGGGGCTCTGCATGTAAATCTTGAGGATCTTGCCAAGCACAAATGGATTATCAGTATACTGGCTACATTTGGTGTAGTGATAAGCACCTTCATAGTTGGCGGCTCCGCCTGGATAGTTTTCTGGTTTGTTGGAATCAAATTCCCATTTATTTACTGCCTGCTATTAGGAAGTCTTATAGCACCAACTGACCCAATAGCAGTAATAGGTATTCTCAAAAAGGCTGGAGTATCGAAGAGTCTTGAAACAAAGATCACCGGTGAAAGCCTGTTTAACGACGGTGTGGCTGTTGTTGTATTTCTGGTTATTATGGAAATTGCTGTAGGAGGTCACGACGTTACAGTCAGACACATAATACTCCTGTTTGTAGAAGAAGCTATAGGCGGAATGTTCTTCGGATTCGTCATCGGCTGGCTGGCATACTTGATGCTGAAGAGTGTGGACAATTATCAGGTTGAAGTGCTGCTCACACTAGCGCTGGTCATGGGCGGTTACGCCCTCGCACACGCCATCCATGTCTCCGGCCCTATAGCAATGGTTGTCGCAGGAATATTTATCGGCAACAGAGGACGTCTTTTTGCCATGAGCGAAAAGACCATGGAGCATTTAGATTCCTTCTGGGAATTAATGGATGAAATATTAAATGCCGTCCTTTTCCTGCTAATTGGCCTTGAGGTATTAGTCCTTACGATGAAGGGAAGTTATTTAATTGCCGGCTTGGCAATGATACCTATTGTGCTGCTTGCGCGTTTCATAAGCGTAGGCTTACCTGTCATGTTCATGCGGCGTATAAAGGACTTCAGCCCTAATGCTGTAAAGATTATGACATGGGGTGGTTTACGAGGAGGTATATCAGTCGCACTGGCCCTTTCCATTCCAGCTGGACCGGAAAGAGAAGCCTTATTAACCATCACTTACATTATAGTTGTATTTTCCATATTGGTACAGGGTTTGACCATCGGACGCCTGGTGGCTTCTAAGAAAGTTGAACGTACCTGTAGCTGAAAATGAGCTAAAGTTGTAGAATTTTTCCTTAACTTTTTTAAAAAAATGAATAAGTTTATTGATCCAAAACCATATGGTTTGCCTACTTCGACAAAATTAAAACAAGTCGGCACCAATCAATTCGACATAGTCATTCAACGCAAGAGCCGAATTATTATGAGAGACGGTGAAGGCATACTGGCAAAGGTCAAAAAAATCAAAAATCATGCTCCATGCGCAAAAGTAAGCCTGAAAGCTTCTGCCCCTGTTTGTAGTAAAACAAAAACGTTTCTGGAAGGAAATGGTATTAGTGTATTGGAATGCTGACAAATACAATCAATGATCAGATACCGATATCATGACACGAATAAGGGTTCGCGAAAAGTTTACAAGATTAATCACTTCGATATTAATATCATTTAATTCGTGAATTTTCTTTAGCCGTTTTTTTACCGTAAACCCGCTCTGAATATTTATTCTAATAATATCCGAGTTCTTCAAGAAAGCTTATTAGCAGCTCTTTTGGCAAACCGATCACATTTGAAAAACTGCCCTTAATACTTTCAACAAATGCCCCACCACATTCCTGTATTCCATATGCTCCCGCCTTATCCAGAGGCTCTCCTGATGCAACATAATCATTTATCTCTTTTTCTGGCAACTCCTTAAACTTAATTTCAGTTTTACCATATCCAACTATCTCTCTTTTCTTTTGCATATCTATAACTGCCAGTCCGGAATAGACACTATGATAATTACCACTAAGTTTCATGAGCATAATATGCGCATTGTCAGGGGTTAACGGCTTTCCAAGAATTTCGTTATTTAATGTAACTATCGTATCACCGCCGATTATGATTGAATTTGTATACTTTTCACCCACTTCCTTTGCCTTACCAAGAGCATTACGACGCACCAACTCATCCGGATCTAATCCGTTAAGTTCTTCTTTATATTTCACGGGATGGCTGACCACAAAATCCAGACCCATATCTTTCAAAATCTGTTGCCTTCTTGGCGATGACGATGCAAGGCAAATATCTCTCATGATCACAAATTCCTTTATACCTCATTGACTATATTGAGTAAGAAATGTCGGGTAACCTGCCCGACTTCGCGGCCTGAATAGCGAAGTCGGGCAGGTTACCCACCGATAATATTAGTTCGCGTAGGGTGGATTAAGACCCTCGACGTCTTTTGTCCGGAGAAGCAATAGCGAATCCACCTTCAATCGTGATCTATTATTGGTGGATTCGTCCTTCATCCTTAATCCACCATACAATATTTATGTCAACATTGAAAGACTACACATCACGTTAAGACATCGACACAAATATACAGGTAGGAGCCAACTCCTGTTGGCGACCGTTGTTTTTTGAAGATCGACAGACTCGTTTTTGTATCTTTACAATCCTTTATGAAGACTGTATATTTGTAAATCTTAATACTTTGTAGTTTTTCCACATGATCTGATGAAACTGATGAATAAAAGTTTACTTACCAATTTAATAGCAGCCGTCGTATGCGTTGGGACATATGCGTGCCCTGAGTTTACCGGAAAACAAACTCTTTTTTTGTCCGGTTTGTTTGCTCTTTCAGGAGCATTAACTAACTGGCTGGCCGTGCACATGCTATTTGAGAAAGTACCTGGGTTTTACGGTTCCGGAGTTATTACTTTGAGATTTGAGGAGTTTAAATCCGGCATTCGTTCGTTAATTATGGAAAATTTTTTTACTGAAGAAAACTTTGCCAAAGTTTCCAGCGAGGCATTGCCTCATGACATTAACCCTGATCTAGTCATGGACAAGATAGACCTTGACAAAATGTTTGATGGTTTTATATCGGTAGTTAAAGCTTCTCCCTTCGGCGGCATGCTGGATATGTTTGGTGGAGTAGAGGCCCTTGAACCTCTCAGAGATCCATTTAAGAAAAAGTTTGAAGGACAACTTTCCGGAATTTTGTCCAACATTGATATATCTTCAATTTTACAGCAGGAGACTGATTTTGAAACATTCAAGTCAAAGATAGGAGACATGGTAGATACCAGACTAAATGAACTGACACCAAAACATGTAAAGGAAATCATTGAAAATATGATTCGTCGGCACCTGGGCTGGCTTGTTGTGTGGGGAGGTGTTTTTGGCGCTTTTATCGGTTTTCTCAGCACTCTATTATTGTAATTCTATTTCCGAATTACCCCATTTTAAAAAGAGTTACAATATCAATTACCTCTCTCTGCTTTTCTCTATAGCCTTTATATCCACACCTAATGATACAGGAATTTTCTCTATCAAAATTCTATGCCAGTTAAAATCGTGACTTATCGGTATAATTGAATCCATTAACAGTCAATGACCGCTGGCACAGCCTGAATGGAGGTGAGGATATAAAGGTTAATTTTAAAATTCATTGTAATTATCAAGACACTGCACTCTTTTCAGGTGTTTGCAACCAAAATTATGGGAAGCGAAAACCAGAATTATATTTTGTTCCTGATAGTCATTTTTTGAATTACCAGACTTATGTATGAGTCCTACATCTCTTAAGTTTTATGATTTTTGTATCATTTAGTGCTATCCGGATTGTCATCAAATCTGTCCGCAATCCCGTCACCGTCCTTATCTCTCAAGAAATCCGTATCGTTGTCCTCGGTTAAAAGTGCTTCACCAAACGGATTAGATATTGTGGAATGGTTTCTAAAAAACCCCGGTGATTCCTGATAGCCAGTTTCAACGTCTGTCACCGTAATCTCTCCGTTAATAATAAAGCTAAAGATATCTGAACGGTTCCCAGGCTTGATTGTTGCGTCTGGCTTTTCAACAGTAAATTTAGTTTTACTGCCCGCACCATAGTATCCACCAAATGTCCAAACAATCTGTTGTTCTTTGCCGTGAATGGTAACTTTCGAGTCCCATAGATTTGGCCCAGTAACATTATTCCTGAATCTATGGTCAGCTGCTGTTGCATCCTTGGAAATGAATTTTACCGTTATAGATGCAATGTGCTCAGTATGATATTTTGGGTCAGGCTCGTTCTGGTCGTCATTGATTGTTTGGAAACAGTACCTGTTAAATCCCGGTACATACGTCGCGTTAACGTCGGCCCTGATAGAATCAGCTTCTGAACTCTTTGATCCAATAAGAAGGCCGATACACAGCATGCTAAAAAGTAATACTTTGCGAAATGCGGCTTTGTTCATTAGTTATCCCCTTTCTAGTTATTTAGAATAATTACTAAATGTGTTCAAAACAACCCAATGTGAGAAACTTTCACAAAACACATTTTGTCACCGAAAATATCATGAATCAGGCAGAAAATCAAGGATAGGTAATAAAAAGATTGCAAACTAAACCTTGACATTCTGTCAAAAATATATACCATTGCAGACCTAGTCTGTAATATTTATCCACATATCAGATAGTCAACACAATGGATCCAGTCCTAATTTGTGATCAGATTCGATTAACTTTTAATCCGAAATAAAATAATTTTGTAATTATTTGAATTATACAAGTCTATGGGGAAAAAGATAACAGTAGCAATATCAATAGCACTTTTAACTTTTTTTTTGATTGTACCGTTCTTAAGCTATAGTTCTTATAAGCGGGCTATCAAAGATAATTATTTTAATCATCTTGTTACTACCAGAGACCTTCTGAAACTTCAGATATGGAATTATTTCAACGAAAGATATGGTGATATAGATGTCCTCTCAAGGGATCCGGTAATAGCCAAGGGTTTTACTAGACTATCCGGTGCTTTTCATGCTTATGGCCTAGAAAACCAGCAATTTCAGAAGATAAAAAGCATATACCAGCCCTTAATGGAATATTATGTATCTGCCTATGGCTATGCAAATATATTTTTTGTTGATAAAGATGGAAGTGTAATATATTCGGCATTGAAAGAGGATTTTAGCGGAACTGATTTGTTTGTCGGAGGATTTAAGGAACACAGAATTGCCAATATGTTTAAAATAGCCTTGGAAGATGTGGGGTTTGAAGATTATTTCTGGAATGATAAAATAAATGATTTCACTGCCTACTTTGGTGCTCCTGTCTTTGAAGCAGAAAGCTTATTGGGTGTGATAGTTATTGAGATCCCTTTTGCTCATCTGGATACTATTCTGACGCAAAGGGCCGGCCTAGGGCAAACAGGTGAAATGTATCTGGTTGGTGATGACGGCTTTATGCGTTCTAATTCGCGATTTTCCGTAACACCAACAATACTTCAAAAAGAGGTGAATACAGAGGCAACCAGGGAAGCATTTGACGGCTATGTGGGAACAAAAATTATTGATGATTATCGAGGTGTTTCTGTATTAAGTGCATACACACCTCTTAATCTTAATTTTATTAACTGGGCACTTTTAGTTGAGATTGATGAGGCAGAAGCATTTGCCCCTGTCCACATTGTAGAAAACAAACTTACAATAATCGCTTCCATAATCTGTGCAATAGTCGGTGGATATATATATTTAACATATAGGGCACATAAAAAAGAGGAAGAGCAAGAAACAGATATCTTAAACCCTGAGGAACAAGAAGAACAATCAGTTTCATAACTACTGTCGCAATTTCGCACAAAGCCCTCGCCATATACATACCAAACCAAGCTATTTACTTAATCGGTGTACGGATACACATTACACATTTATCATCTTTTTATTTCATCTCCAATTGAGTTCTATCATGTGAGACTATTCAGCCGAGAAGTGCTTGAGTGTGTGCACAGTCTGTTCTTTTAGTAATCTCCTAATTAAAATTAAATTATGTCGAAAGGATTAATATGTCTATGATTCGTGAAGTTAAGGCGGTGAAGATATTCATGGGGAAACTCGCACACGGAGCTGATTTATTGGAAGAAATTACTAAAATATGTGTTGATCAGAATATTTGCCTGGGTCGTGTTGAAGGACTGGGTGCTGTTAAAAAAGCCAGGCTGGGATATTACAATCAACAATATCATGAATATAGTTTTTTCGACCTTAATCAAACGCTTGAGATTACTAATTTAACAGGAAATATTTCTATAAAGGATAGAGTGCCTGTTGTTCACGCCCATGTAACCCTCTCAGACAATGATGGTCATGCTTATGGAGGTCATCTTGCTCCTGGAACAATAGTTTTCGCCTGCGAGGTTTTAATTCAGGTTTTAGAAGGACCAAAATTTGAAAGAGGATTTGACAAGGAAACTGGATTGCCGTTATGGGAAATGAATGAATAAAATTTAGCCAATAATTACTCCAAACTTTTAAGGATTTATTACAACGGCAGGAGCAGCAGTAGAATTGATACAGAAGTTTTGAAACAAAGCGACTGCTAACGAGCAATCTACTATACACATTTGCCCCTTTACTCCATTCAGGATAGAATGATGGAGGCACTAGCATGCGTTTTACTTATTGTTTTGCTTCGTAATCTTCTATGATTTCTTTTAGGTGCCGCGTATATTCCCAAGAACCACCCTGTAAATATCCGGTCGTGGCAACTGGATTTCCGTCAGGGCTGAGTATTACAATAGAAGGGTATCCCCTGACTTCGTATTTTTGTTCTAGATCCAGGTTTTGTTGCCTTAATTCTTCCGTCTGCTCTATTGCACGTGGAAAATCTATTAATACGCATACAAGGTTTTTTTTCGCAAAATCTTTGAAAGCGTCCTGTGAAAAAACTTCTTTATCCAGCCTAATACACCATCCACACCAGTCTGACCCACTGAAGTCAAGCAGTATGTATTTACCTGCGGCCTTGGCGGATGATGACGCTTTTTTAAAATCTGTCTCCCAGTCTGTAGCTTCTGCTTTAAAACAGTACAGCGTTGCTATTACTATTAATATACTCGTAACAAAATATTTTCTCATTGAGTTCTTTCCTTTCAGCCCTTTTTTGTTTCTGCATACTATCGCAGCCTTCCTGCTCTTTTTTATTAAACAATTTAAGACTTTTTATTTATCTCTTTTCTGTAGTTATCTTCAGACCAACACAATCTGAAATGAGAGCATTTTCGACAGTCCTTAAGCAAATCTCTTTTTGCCATAAGTATTTTCCCAGAAAGATATCTTTCTGCATCTTCACGTTTCACAAGCAGGCACAACGGTTCATCCGTCAAACAACCATGTTGATTATAACAGTTAATGCAAATATTCTTACGTTTTTTTCCCCCTGTCATAATATTTTTGGATTATCAAGTACTCTCTTTAAACTACAAAATATCTGAAAAAATGAATATATACTGCCATCAAAACCCAGGAATTAGCATATGCATGAATAATTAACATTCCTATTTATACTTATTTGCCAATTAGCCTTAACGCAAAAAAGGTTTGTACCTATACAACAAGTACAAACCTTTTCAATATTTGACCCCAAGGGGATTTGAACCCCTGTTGCCGGGATGAAAACCCGGTGTCCTAGGCCAGGCTAGACGATGGGGCCTGAAATATTACTACGACTATATCAAGTGAGGGCAGAAGGACTCGAACCTTCGACAATCGCCTTAAAAGGGCGGTGCTCTACCAACTGAGCTATGCCCCCCGTATAATTATATTGTTAAAATTTCATCGGTTTTTTGCTTTAAGAGCTCATTTATTTTAGTTTCGTTCTCATGTACAAACTTTTGTATCTGATCTTTTGCCTTTTTTGCTTCGTCCTCGGTTAATATCGAATCCTTTTCCTCTTTATCAATGTGTTTATTTGCATCACGTCTTATATTCCTGATAGAAGTTTTGGAAGCTTCTGTCATTTCCTTTATTTGAGTAACGATCTTTTCCCTTCGATCTCCGCTTAAAGGCGGTATGGGAATTCGAATAATCTTTCCATCAGTATTTGTTGTTAGTCCCAACTCAGATTGCGATATAGCTTTATCAATGTCCTTTATAATGGAAGGATCATAAGGACTAATGATTATCAATTGTGGCTCTGGTGCCGTAATATTCGCTATCTGTTTTATTGGAGTAAGAGAACCATAACAACTGACTCTAACATTTTCAACAAGACCAGGTGTCGCTCGACCAGTCCTTATGCTCTTAAACTCTTCCCTCAAAAGCTCAAGAGATTTCTCCATTTTTCTTTTTGTTTCACTTTGTATTTCTATCGATGTCATTTGATGTTTCCAATGTATGTGCCAATTTTACTGCCTTTTATAGCCTTTTTGATATTGTTCTTTCTTCTAAGATTGAATACCACAATTGGAAGCTCGTTTTCCATACTCAGAGATATTGCCGTTGCATCCATCACATTTAGATTATTACTCAACACTTCCATATATTCCAATCTGCTATACTTTTTTGCTTCTGGATTGGTAACAGGATCATCAGAATATACTCCATCAACCTTTGTTCCCTTAAGAAGAATATCTGCACCGATTTCTATCGCTCTTAGTGCGGCTGCAGTGTCAGTCGTAAAATAAGGGCTGCCTGTTCCACCAGCTAAAACAACGACAAAACCTTCTTCAAGAAAATTCCTACACCTATGTATAGTATAAGGCTCCACAATGCCCTGTATTTCAATCGCACTTAAAACTTTTGTCGGTACTTTTAGTTTTTTAAGTGACTCTTGTAGAATAATTGCATTAATATTCGTCGCAATCATTCCCAACTGATCAGCCCGTGTACGTTCTACACCCGACTGGCTTAATTCTGATCCTCTTATAATGTTGCCACCACCTACAACAACCGCAATTTCAACTCCGGTATCTCTTGCATCGCTGATCTCTTTTGCAATTAAATCACACTTCGGAATATCTATTACCGACGGATTCTCTGAACAAAAACCTTCGCCACTAATTTTTAAAAGAACGCGTTTATGTTTTTTGATAGCAATTATTCTACTCTCCAATCGCAAATCTTGCAAAACGACTAATCTTGATGTTTTCGCCAAGTTTTGTAATTGCGTTTTTTAATAAATCTTCTATTGTTTTATCGTTATCTTTTACGAAAGGCTGATTGATAAGGCAAACTTCTTTATAAAAACTTTCCATCTTGCCATCAATTATTTTATCCCTGACATTGTCAGGTTTATCTTTAAATTCTTCGCTGTATGCTTTTCTCTCTCTATCAATCATTTCTTGAGGGACAGTTTCCCTGCTCACGGCCATCGGATCTGTTGCCGCTATATGCATACAAAGATCTTTTACCAGATCGTCAAATACGTCATTCTTCGCAACAAAGTCAGTTTCACAATTAACTTCAATCAAAACTCCTAATTTACCGTTAGTGTGTATATACGAACCTACTCTACCCTCCGGAGTTCCACGTGATCCCTTTTTCATGGCTTTCGCCAGACCTTTTGTTCTTAAAATTTCTCCTGCTTTTTCAAAATCACCGCCTGCCTCTTCAAGTGCATTTTTACAGTCCAAAAAACCCGCACTCGTTCGATCTCTCAATTCTCTTACGCTTGATGCCTCAATAGCCATTGTACTATAACTCCATATATTTATCTTAAGTTTTTATTGATAATAAAGATCACGTTTGAGGGAGATTTCAACTGTTACAAGATGTTATTTTGGTAGATGATACTCTTAAGTAGTTTCCTGTAATACCTTGCTATCTTCTTCTGCTTTTGCCGAAGGTTGTCCCTCTAATATTGCATCTGCCGTTTTGTTCAAGAACAGCCTTATCGCTCTGATAGCATCATCATTCCCAGGTACACATATATCTACAAGGTCAGGGTCACAGTCAGTATCTGTCAGACATATCGTTGGTATTCCCATCTTTATAGCTTCTTTCATTGCAATGTGTTCCTTCTTGGGATCTACAATAACCACCACAGACGGCAGCTTATTCATATTTTTGATACCCTCTAGGTTCTTCGTGATTTTTTTTCTCTCACGAGTAAGTGAAGAT
The DNA here is from genome assembly GCA_021777035.1 of Candidatus Scalindua sp. GTDB lineage: Bacteria > Planctomycetota > Brocadiia > Brocadiales > Scalinduaceae > Scalindua. The sequence goes on from JAIQZR010000194.1 coordinate 25,836, forward strand.
ATTATTTTTTTACTATAATTATGAATCGACCCGTTTTCTTCAAGCTCTTCAAGTTCTTCTAATCTTTTCAATCGTTTACGAATTGTTTCAAAATTCGTCAATGTTCCACCAAGCCATCTCTCGCAAACATAATGCATTTTAGAGCGCTTCGCCTCAGTAACAATAGCATCCTTTGCCTGCCATTTTGTACCCACAAAGAGCACCTCTTTTCTGTTACTGGAAATTTTAGTGAGAAACTTATAAGCCGTAATCAAGCCCCTAACAGTCTCTTTCAGGTTAATTATATGAATCAGATTACGCTTACCGAAAATAAATTGCTTCATTTTGGGGTTCCACCTACTGGTTCTGTGTCCAAAATGAAAACCGGCATCCACTAGTTCTTGTAGATTTACTATTGGCAAATTCAACTCCTTATATAAAATCTCAGTATCGTCTCGAAAGCGTTATAGTATATCAAATAAAAGTATATGTACAAGTATAATTATTATAAAATGCTCTTATACAGGTGACTTGTCTGCAGCAAGCAAAAAAATTTTGTTATATTGCATAAATTACTTTTTTTCACTAGAAAACTAAAATGGCCTCATACCACCCTTTTCGACGTGTTAATTAATATTTGCTAACTTTAAATTCTTGTTGATTTCTTCTCTTATTACCGCAGCTATTTTTATGGCATTAATTCCCTCTTCGCCTGAAACAACCGGCCGTTTATCGTTTTTGACACAATCTATAAATGATTCCAGTTCCTTTCTCAGAGGTTCCTGGTTGTCCATTTTTATTCGTTCAATTTTTAACAGATCTCCAAATGAAAAGTTTTTGAGATCTGTAATATTTGAAACGCCTTTACCTTCGGCATCTATAGACTTCAGAGTTAGCTTTGGGGATTTTTTATAAATAAGAGCTTCTTGCTTTTGATAATCAAGCGATATGTACGAATTTTCAGAGAAAAGCCGAATTCTTCTCATTGGTTCGAAAGAAACCCTGCTTGCCGTAATGTTTGCCACACAGCCATTCTCAAACTGAATACGGGCATTTGCAATATCCTCCTTATCCGCTATAACATTTACACCTACAGCATCTATCTTTTTTACTTTAGACTTTGATAGATATAAAATAATGTCTATATCGTGAATCATCAAATCCAGAACTACGCCTATATCGGCAGAACGGAATGTAAAAGGGCTTAACCTATGGCATTCTATAAACTTTAAGGACACGTCAAGTTGTTTGATAGCCTCTAACGCAGGATTAAATCTCTCTATGAAACCCGGCTGTAATATTGTTGAGTTTTGTCGGCTCAGTCTTATTAGATCTTCTGCCTCTGAGACTGTACCCGTCATGGGTTTTTCTACTAAAACGTGAACGCCGTTATTAAGTAGTTCTTTGGTAATTTCATAATGAAACTTGGTAGGTACAACGACGCTAGCCGCATCAACTTCACTTAGGATCTCTTTGAATGAACCATAATATCTGGTTTTACAACGATGTGCCACTACTTCACCGACATCCTTATTAGTATCTACAACACCTACAAGGCTAACTTCCGGTATCTCAGAGTAGATACGTGCATGCTCCTTACCTAGATGACCTGCCCCTATTACTGCAACCTTCAATTTTTCCAAAGCATTTTATCTCTTATGATATATTTGTTAATGTTGATCGTAAAGACTCCCTGAATCTACCGAATTTGCCCTTATCAACATTCCTAAAGAACTCTATGAGGGCCTTTATTTCCGGTATCGGATTTTCCTGTCCCTCTAACCCAGAAAGTATCTGGCTCCTGTTCAATGTTTCTGAACGAAATAATTGTTTAAATGCGTCCCTTATGGCACTGATACCGACTTGCGAGAACCCTGACCTTTCCAAGCCTATCACATTAACTTTTCGGACTTTGGCAGGATTACCTTCTACTATCATATATGGAGGTACGTCCTGAACAATCCTTGAGAGACCACCTACATAGGAGTGTTGGCCGATAGTTACAAAAGGCTGTATCCCTGCCAGTCCCATCAACTTTGCATGTTTTTCTACCTTTATATGCCCTCCCAAAAGCACACCATTCGCAACAAGAACGCTGTCTTCAATAATACAATCATGTGCTATATGTGAACATGACATAAAAAAATTGTTATTACCTATTAACGTCTCTCCCCCACCCACTTCTGTTCCCGTATTAATTGTAACACTTTCCCTGATAACATTGTCACTCCCTATTATGAGTTTTGACGGTTCGCCATAATATTTTAGATCCTGAGGTTCCGCTCCTATCACTGAATTGGGAAATATTACATTGTTTTTAGCTATAGTAGTATTACCGGTGATAGTAACGTTATTATGAATGATGTTACTATCACCAATCTTAACGTTTTTGTCTATCACCGAAAAAGGACCGATTTCAACGTTTTCGCCTATTATAGCATTAGGATGAATGACAGCGGTTGAATGTATTTTCATTTGTAGCACGTCTATTTTCTCATTTTGACATGACTAATACAAAAACAGTTTAGTTTATAAAAAGCTTTTTAGTGGATTCTGAAAGCTGACCTAGTTTTTTAATACAAGCCAAGCGAAGCATTTTCTCTTATTTATGAGTTTGGTTTTTAGCACTTTCAACAATTTTCTCAGCCAAACAAGTATTTAAATAGTGTCCGGATTTAGTTGCAACTATACGAGCATACAATGTAAAATTAGTCAAATAAAGATCACCTATAATGTCCAATATTTTATGCCTTATGCATTCATTCGGAAATCTTAGCTCGGCAGGAGCCATGGATAGTGGTTTTGTTATTGTACCATCCTCTTGCAATATAAGGCTATTATCATCTGTAACCCCCCTTCCCAATCCAAGTTTTCTATACTCTTCAATTACGGTACATAAACCGAAAGTTCTTGCAGGGGCTATCTGGGTAGTAAAATTATTTTCTGTCATCTCGATTTCAAAACATTGTCTGTCTAAAAATGATCCATCAAAATCAAGAATATAAGAAAGAGACAACCCTTTATCATATGGCGAAGCGATCATACTTGCATCACCATTACTCACTCTTATTTCCTCTTGTAAATAGAATATCCTTTTTGGCTCTGCAAGAGTTTTTATCCCCGTATCTTTTAGCAGTTGGAGAAACAAAAGCGCGCTACCATCTCCTGCTGGCAGCTCATTACTGCTGACTTCTATTTCAACATTATCAATACCAAGCCCGGCTAAAGCAGCCATCACATGCTCAACGCTCTTTACTTCTACTCCATTTTTATTTAATGTTACCAGCCGTTTTGTATCATAGAGCATTTCAGTGCTTGCCGGTACTTTAGGATGGCCCTCAATATCAGAACGCACAAAAATTATTCCTGTGTTTGCCGGTGATGGTTTGAAGCGGATCTTAACTTTTTCCCCAGTAAATAATCCTATTCCGGAATACTCTACTATTCTCGAAATTGTTCTTTGAAGTTTATCCAAACTTTATTTACTCTCCTTTTCTTTGGAATATAGCGCATTTAGATTGCCTACCACACTTTGTGTAATATCAACTGACTCCGAATGATACAAAACAGTTCTTATTCCTATTTTAAATTGAAGGTCAGAAATCTGGCCACTCTTTATATTTGGTTCTTCTTTTTTTATAATTAGATCAAAATCCTCCTGCTCTCCAATATCTTCAACTTTCTGTACTACCTCTTCATAAATATTTTCAAAGAAGTTTTTATATTTTTTCAGCAACTGCCTTTCTGCAAATTTTGCGTAACCTTCAAGCTCCACACTTTTTCTTTCCAATAAGTTTTCATTCTTGCTCCTACTTTCGCTACCCAAATCCAGCAATTGAGTCTCTTCATCCAAGTCTATAATTTCTTTCCTTTTCTTATTTATTTCATCCTGAAATCCCTTCTCCTCTTCTTTCAGCTCCAGATCCAGGTCTATTCTCTTTTGGTACTTTTCAAATACACTACTTATGTCCACCACACCAATCTTAAAATCTCCTGCTTCGGTATTCGCAAGGTTTGCATTTGTGTAAGCAAAACTTGTCAGTAAAGTAAATACCAAACACATAATTGGCATTTTAACGTATAATAATTTCATGGTAGTAAATTCCTTTCATAGATCATTAAGAGAGGTAAGAGAAAAACAATAAAGGAGTTTCCTCAACGTCCTCCAAAGTTAAATGTTATAGCCTGTTCGTCATCAGAATCTTTTCTTATGAATGGAAAACCAAAGTCAACAGCAATAACGGAGTTTCCCATAAAAGGCACTTTTGCTCTAAAACCAAAGCCTAATGTTGCGCGCATATTGCTGAGGTTCATGTCATTCACATCGGTATCTGCCTTTCCTGCATCAATAAAAAAAGCACCTCTGAGTATGTCACTGTAAAGAGGCATAGTATATTCGGCTGTTGCAATGAGTAATATCTTACCTCCCACTTGCTCACTGGATTGCAGATCAACCGGACCCACACCCCTGAAGGCAAAACCTCGAATAGAATTAGCACCTCCAGCAAAAAAACGTTCAAATATCGGCACTCCCTCATCAGAAGTCGATTCCACAACACCAAGAGTTCCACCATATGAGAGAATATGTTTACCTCGCCAGTCAGGAAAGTTGAAAACAGTATGATATTTATTCCCTTGTACTGTAAACTTTATTATGTCAACGTCGAGCCCAGCGAATTGCAGAGAAGTCGTCATTTGATAACCTTTAGTCGGGAACATCCTACTGTCCCGTCTGTCTAACATAGCGGTTAGTTCCAAGCTTAGTTTGGCACTGCTTCCCTCTGTTTCTTTTACAATAAGAGGCGCGTTAGCATCAATATTTTGTACTCCAATGATCTCAAAATTTGGAGTAACCCCTAATCTCAATCCCCTCAATACCGTCTTACCAACGCTTATTTTTGCTCCTTTTCTCTCTTCCTCATAATCCTCTCTAGCACGCCGGAAAATATTTGCACTAAATCCCAGGCTATATCCCGAATCATAAACAGAAGGGTTGTTAAACGAAAACATTCCTTCTGTTCTTTGAATCCCCGGGCTAAACCTCAATGTTATCGTCTGACCACCGCCACGAAAAGCGTTACCTGACATAAAATCTTTCCAGTCTTTAGGCATGTCAAATATGTCAAAGTTTTTATCGGTATACGAAACATCTCCAAAAAGTCCGGAATTGGCACCAAACCCTCCACCAAACCTTAGCATCCCTGTTCTACCCTCTTTTACGTCAACTACCACGTTTTTAGTATTGTACTCTGTTCCAGGCAAATAAGTAATTTCCGAAGCCTTACCGCTTTCACTGTCAAAGTATCCTGTACCTGCCAATACTTGTTCGCTTCTCTTTATTTCTTGGGTATTAAGCAGTTCTCCGGGGAAAAAACTCAAATTCCTGCGTATGACATTATCTTTTGTCTTGTCATTACCAGATACTATAACTTTTTCGATGAAATATCTCTCATTTTCAAGAATATCAAATATTATATCAATTTTTGGTTCAACTTGTTTGTAGACAAAATCAGCTTTCACGTTTGCATTAAGGTGTCCTTGCCTGCCATAGGCCATTCGTATGCCCTGAGAATCTTTTTGAAGAAATTCTGGCAGAAAAGCACTACCTTTCTTTAGCTCCAACATATCAATTAGCTCATTATCAGTAAAAAGTTTATTTCCTTTTATCGTTATATTGTCAACATAGTACCGCTCTCCTTCGTCTATCATCACATGAATGAACATTTTTGATCTATCGGGGCTGTATTGTTCTTTCCATTGTACGTCAGCATCTAACCATCCTCCGCTTCCATAAAATGCATTTATTCTATCAACGTCTTCTTCAAATTTACCCTTATCAAATTTACCAGCAAAGAAAAAACTGGGAAATTTTCTCTTTTTCGTGGTAATTATTTTAGCAAGCCTTTTAGAAGAAAATGTTTTGTTCCCCTCAAAGACTATTTCTTTTATGTAGACCTTTGAACCTTCCCGAATTTTGAATGATATATCCACATAGCCATCTGTTTTTTTCTCTTCACTCTTAACACCAATATTTGAAAACCCCTTCTTTTTATAAATCTCAAGAATTTTGTCTTCATCCAATTTTAGTAAATAGCGCTTTAGGTAATCTCCCTCTCTTATCTGTATTGCTTCTCTAAGTTTTTTTGTCTTAACCTTACCGTTGCCCACAAAAGAAATATTTTTTATAACAGGACGTTCCAGCACAAGGAAAATCACCTTAACCCCATTTTCATACGCTTCTACTTCTACTTCTATGTTGTCAAAAAAACCCAACAGCCAGATAGCATCAACATCCTGACTTATTGCTTTTGGGTCATAAATGTCTCCCTGATTGGTTTTTATTGCAGCTTTTATTGCCGAACTGCTTATTCTGTTATTACCTTTAAATTCTATTTTCTTGACGACAGCCGAAACGTTTTCATTCCCCTGAGCATTAAGCAGCGTGAAGCTATCTAGTGAAAAGAAAAAAACTAACACAATAGTAAATATTTTAATATGTTTATATGGCATAGGTCTATAATGTATCAAATGAGTCCGACAATGCATCACTTATGTGGTCTTCAAACCGCAGGATATTACGAAGAAAAGTAAGTTTTATTTTACCCGTAGGGCCATTTCTTTGTTTTGCAACGTCAACTTCAACGACACCCGGATTCTTAGTCGGATCGTAATAATCCTCTCTGTGCAATAATATAATCACATCGGCATCCTGTTCAATCGATCCGGACTCTCGCAAGTCAGACATTCTTGGAGTATGCCCTTCACGTGATTCTACTGAACGATTCAATTGAGAAACCGCAATAACAGGTACATTTAATTCCCTTGCTAGCGCTTTCAGTCCTCTTGAGATTCCGGAGATTTCCTGTTGCCTGTTTTCTGCGCGTCTAGATTCCATTAATTGTAGATAGTCGATAATAACCAACTGAATATCATATTGCAACTTAAAGCGCCTGGCTTTAGCACGAATTTCAAGGAGGCTAAGTCCCGGAGTATCATCAATAAATATTGCAGATTCTGACAAATCACCCATTGCTATAGGAAGCTTTGACCAATCGTCGTCGCTAAGTTTACCAGTACGCATTAGGTGTGCATCAATCTTAGCAGCAGAACACAACATATTTTGTGATATCTGCTGGGCTGACATTTCCATCGAAAAAATCAACATTGGTTTTTTATCTTTTGGATTCTTTAGATTTGCACCTACATGCTCTGCAATATTTAATACAATACTAGTTTTGCCCATACTAGGTCTTGCCGCAATAATTATTAATTCTCCTTTTTGGAATCCGCATGTTTTTTCATCCAGATCAGCAAAACCGGTTGGCACGCCGGTTAACTGAGTATCTCCTTCGTGTAAGCTTTCTATATAATCCCAAGTATTCTGGAGTATATCGTGCATTCTCGTAGTCGGTTTTGCAAATTTACGTTGTGTTATATCGAATATTTCCTTTTCAGCGATATCTAATAACTCTTCAGATTCTAAAGTGTCACTATATGCCTCATGTTGTATTCTTGCCGTAGCGGCAATCAAATCTCTTTTTACCGTCTTTTCTCGTACAATCTTCGCGTAATACTCAACGTTCGAGGCGATTGGAACTGATTCTTCCAATTCCATTAAGTATTCGGCTCCACCCACTTTTTCTAATAAAGATAGCCTGTTTAGCTCATCTTTCAAAATAACGAGATCAACTGCGTTGTTGTTGTCGTAGATGTTTACAATTGTTTCGAAAATATGTTGATGTGCGGTTTTGTAGAAGTCGTTTTTGCTCAAACTCTCTGTTACAAGGCTAATTGCTTCATTATCTATTAACAAAGAGCCTAAAACACTAACTTCCGCTTCTATGTTGAATGGCTGTGTTTTTCCTTGTATTAGCCCTGTTGTCATTGTTCAAGCCTTTGTCTGTTAGCAATTTTTAAGAGGGGTAACTAAAGCAGGACTTTCCGTGATCAATCTTTGCCTGTTTCTGAGTTGTCTTTAGAAGGAACTTCAGACGGTACTTGCTGGGGGGCTGCTGACTTGTCAGATTCGCTTACAATCCATACCCTGCATTGCACTTTAACATCAGGGTGCAACACCACCGTTACATTATATAGATCACATTTTTTGATAGGGTTTTCAAGGATTACCATCTTTTCTTCTATTTGAAAGCCTTTTCCGGACAGCGCTTTTGCAATGTCATTGGCAGTTACAGAGCCAAAAAGCTTTCCTTCTTCATTTGTTTTAACCGTGATAGTATATGAAATATTCGAGATTTCATCTGCTAATACCTGAAGATTCTTGATCTCTTCCTTTCGCTTCCCCTCATTTTTCAAAATTTGCAAGTTAATTTGTTGAATGTTTCCTTTTGTCACAACTGTAGCAAGTTTTTTCGGTAATAGATAATTCCTTGCATAACCATTTGCAACATCAACAACATCCCCAATGTTGCCTAATTTTTTAACTTCTTTTTTTAGTAATATTTTCATTGGACAATAACCCTATAGCTAACCAAAATATGGACAAGCTGTTTTAATATGAGAAGAATATAGAATATGAACGGATTTTTTTGGGTAAATAATTTTGTAGTTCAGGATAATAGCGCCATGTGCCTGGCCCTTTTTAATGCAATCTTTACCGAACGTTGATGTTTAGTACAATTTCCCGATCGTTTTTTGGAGAGCAGCTTTCCCTGGCTTCCTACGAGTTTTTGCAAATAATGCATATCTTTGTAATCAACTGACTCTACTTTAGATCTACAAAAACGGCATTTCGTAGCGAATTCTTGATATTTTTTTTTCTTGCGCGGTGCCTCAGTAGTCTTTTTCTTTTTAAATTTTCGTTTCATTTAATACAGCTCTTTAAAAATTGTTAAAAATGATATTTATTAAAATGGTATTTCTTCCTCATTTACATCATTTGGCCCTACGCCTTCTGGAGCACTCGATCCTTCATTTTTTTTAGCCTTACCACCTATAAACTGAAAATCTTCAGCTACGACACGCAGGGTATTACGCTTTTGCCCATCCTTTGTTTCCCATTGTTGAAACTGCAATCTACCTTCTATAAAGATAGGGCTACCCTTACTAAAGTATTCATTAATAACTTCCGCACGCCTGCCAAACATATTTATATCAACGTAACACACTTCTTCCTTTTTTTCACCGTCTGCGCCTGTCCAAGTCCTATTAATAGCGATCCCAAAACTGGCAATTGCGGTACCACTTGGTGTATATCTCAATTCAGGATCTCTCGTAAGATTTCCCATCAGAAGAACCTTATTAAGTTTCGTCACGTTTTATCTCTTTCTTATGCTGGTTAAGCTAGTTAAATACACCTCAATTTCTGAAAACGACAATACTGCTGCCCTCTATTCTGAAGCAACAGGAGCAGATTTTACTTCCTCACTTTCAGTATCAGCAGCACCGTCACCACCACCGTTCTCTTCAATTTTTTCCACCGGCTCTTGCGCTTCTTCAGGTTCCGACACCTTGATCTCATCTACCTTAACGATCAAAGTCCTTAAAACATTGTCTGAAAGTTCGAAATCCCTTTTAATCAGCACAATCGAATCTTCTGGTGCATTAAAATAAATAAGTAAGTAAGTTCCTCGTTTGTGCCCTTTTAGTTTATATGCGAATTTTCTCTCTTCCCATTTTTCACTCCTAAGAATTTCGGCGCCTCTGTTTTTCAAGAGATCTTCAACATGCTTTACGGCCGCTTCCCAATCAGAGCCAGCTACAGTATCGCTGATTATGAACATTCCTTCGTATAATCTCAAAACTATTTTCCCTCCTAAAAGCTAGTTAAACAAACTCATACAGCCGTTTATATCCGTTGTAACCCAAAAATTTATTGCCTTACACGCTTTTTCAAGAGATACCTGCATTACGTCATTTTCCTCTTTCGCGAAACGTGATAAGACAAAGTTCTTTGTATCATCTGAAAAACTGTTTCCAACACCGATTCTTAATCTTGGAAAATGTGTGGTTCTTAAATGATTTGAGATTGATTTCAAACCATTATGCCCACCACTGCTTCCCCCTTCCCTTATTCTGATTTTCCCCAAGGGAATATTAATGTCATCCAGCACTACAAGAATTTCGTTCAGACTACAATTATACTTCTCTATGATTCTTTTTGCAGGGCCACCGCTTAAATTCATAAATAGCTGAGGTTTTACAAAAAGAATTTCTTCACCTTCAATAACACATTTACTAATAACAGAATCGCAGTGTTTTTTTGTAAACTCTACTTTGCAACTCTTGATAAATTTATCTATAACTGCAAACCCTATGTTGTGCCTGGTTTTCGTATATTCGTTACCCGGATTCCCAAGTCCAATAACAATTTTCATCAACCCTTGTTTTTTGACTCTTCTTCTTTGTCAGGTTTGCGAGCACTAATTATTTCTGGCCCAGCAGCCAATTCTTCTTCTGTCAGCTCCTTTTCTACAGCAGCTATATGGACAGACAGAACAATGACATCAGCGCTTCCCAGTGCCTTAACGCTATCCGGAAGCTCTAAATCACTAATATGAATAGTGTCTCCAATTGCCAATTCTGAAATATCGATACGGATATTATCCGGAACTTCAGCAGGAAGACACTCTATCTCAACCTCTTTAAGTGCATGGTCTAATACCCCTCCCTCCCTAACCCCTTGCGGAGTACCGTAAAGCACAACGGATAATTTAGTTGTGATTTTTTCTGTCAAGTCTGTCCTGATAAAGTCAGCGTGTAATATTTCTTTTCCGAAAGTGTCGAATTGCACTTCTTTTATAATCGCAGTTTCCTCAGCACCATCCATCTTCAAATTAACCATTTTGATCCTGGCATCAATTACCTTCCAAAATTCCTTCCTGTCGAGAAAAAGCATGAGATTACCCTGTTTGTGTCCATACAAAATAGCAGGGATTAAACCAGCTTTTCTGTTTTTTCTCGATTTAATAGAGCCAACGTCTATTCTTATTTTCGCCTGTAGTGGTTGTGTTTCCATTTAGTTTTTTCCAGATATTCTTAAAAGTTTTACAAATACAATGAGTAAAAATGTCAATTAGTTCAATGTTCCGTGAACATCGAGCTAATTGACATATTAGTGTGAATCCTTTTTATCGCTTCACCCAAAAGGCTTGAGACAGAAAGTACTTTAATCTTCGCGCCCAAGCTTTTCGCATGACCGCTCAAGGGAATAGTATCTGTTACCGCTATCTCCTTAATGGGTGCCTCTGATAGCTTTTCAATGGCAGCACCACATAAGACAGGATGGGTTACCCCCACGTAAATATCTTTAGCTCCTTTTTCCTTCAATACCCTTGCAGCCTGACATATAGACCCACCAGTAGCAATTAGGTCGTCCACTATAATTGCGTTTCTACCTTCGACATCACCAATAACAAACCCAACTTCTGTCTCTTCCGGTCCCATCCTCCTCTTATCCACTACGGCCAATCTCGCGTTCAGATGGTTTGAATATTGCCTCGCTATCTTTATGCCTCCAACATCTGGCGAAACAACAACAAAGTCAGATAGATCCCTTTCTCTGTAATACTCCGAAAAAACAGGGAATGCAAGAAGATGGTCTACCGGTATATCAAAAAAACCCTGTATCTGGGCCGCATGCAAATCCATAGTGAGCACCCTATCCGCCCCAGCTTTAGTTATAAGATTCGCAACCAGTTTTGCCGTAATCGGCACCCTGCCCTCATCTTTCCTATCCTTCCTAGCGTACCCATAGTAAGGCAAAACCGCAGTTATTCTGGCGGAAGATGCTCTTTTGAAGCAATCTATCAGGATCAATAACTCTGCAAGGCTATCATTTACCGGCGAGCATGTCGATTGTATAATAAAAATGTCAGACCCACGAACATCCTCATCAACCTTAACATCTATTTCACCATCCGGAAACCTTCCTACAGTTGCATTGCCCAAAGGTATTGAAAGATAATCACATACCTTTTCAACAAGAGCTACATTCGAGTTTCCAGTAAATATTTTTATATTATTTAGCGTATCTATTCGATTTTTTCCATCCATCGTAATTGAACCCTGAATCCTACCTCTTTTTACATCCAATTGCCAGTATAATCTATTTTAGGAGACCCACGGATGACAAAACGAACTTGCATTCTTCTTGGAAGAAATTGTTATAACGACCATGAAAGCGTTAAACCAACAACATGCAAGCCAATCCATACCCCAGCTACTGCTTATGAAAGATGCACGATGAACTGAAAACCTCTTACATCGACATTGTCAACGTATTCGTATCCAAACACCCATAATTAGCCTGTCAGCATTACCTGCCTACAGCACTCTAAAAGTCGATTATTCAAATAAATTTACTTTTATATTTAACGTAACTATTTATTTCTAATACAGTTATCAATTCTTCATTCCTAGACTGATAAAGAGGAAAGATGCTATCAAAAAAAGATATTCAATGCAAGTAAAAACTAATAGGGATACGTACTTGACTCAAGTAGCCCCAATATCTTGTTTTTTGTTTGTAGTTTCCCCAAAAATACCTTTTACTAATACAAGTGAAACTTCGATCGACTGTTGGATCAAATGATAAACCATTTTATGTTATAGGAACCGGAGTCAAGTACATACCTCCAAAAACTAATTATGCAATAATTCAAACGAAAATGTTAAAATGCTTTGAAACAACTAATTTGCATTAGTATAATTACCGAGATGCTTTTGTCTCGTTTTCAACTCAGAAAGAAGGTTTATAATGTCTAATTTTAGTGATATTTTGATGATCGGCGCTGTACTTGGGAAATTATTTACTGCTGCAGTCCTAGGTGGTATTATCGGATGGGAGAGAGAGAAACGGGGACGACCTGCAGGCCTGAGGACACATCTCCTTGTATGTATTGGTGTGACCCTGATGATGTTGGTATCAGAACATATTTTTATCAAATACCAAGGTTACGATTATAATTCTGTTCTTCGCATTGACCCCGCAAGGATTGCTGCTCAGGTTGTAACAGGTATTGGATTCCTGGGCGCAGGCACGATTATGAGATCTCGGGCCAGTATCAGGGGATTGACGACAGCAGCCTCCCTATGGGTAGTTGCGGGCATAGGCCTTGCGGTTGGTAGCGGATTCATATTACCTGCCATTTTTACAACCGCTATTGCAATTGCCATCCTGGTTCTAAACGCCTTAGTTGAAAAAAAATTGAAAAGGAATAAATACAGGACGATAAAAATGCTAATCGCCGGTGAGGGACATTTTTTGGACGACATAAGACAGATTCTAGAGAACCATTCTGTAAAATTACAAAATTATAAGTTTAAAAAAAATGTCCAGAAGAGCGAGATTGAGTATGATTTAGACATCAAGTACAAAGATGAAGAAACGCTATTATTTGCCTCAAACGATATCACAAGAACAATCAAGAACACAAAGAGTTTCAGCTTGGAATAGCCATTTATTTAACAAGACAGGAGGAGCCACACTATCATGAAACAAGCTTTTACACTTCTTATTTTCTTTTTCTGTCTATTGCCTTCATTCTGTTTTCTGGGAGCCTCAGAACCACAGCCTGTTCTTGACAAACTGGATTCCCTGGAAAAGACTATTTCTAATTTATCATTCAGGATACTTGCTTTAGAAAAGAGAATTATCACCCTTGAAGAGAGGCTCTTCCTGGAGATGACTATGCCGAACAGGCATATAGAAAGCACTCCTAAAAGTCTCGAACAGTCTGGCAATGATTTCTCTTTTGGGGGCGTTACTTACGAAACCCAATATAATGGCACAGTTTTTAAGGGTCAAATTACAAATAATACTAATAATGATTTCCAATATTCTCTTTTCAAAATTACCGTTTACAAAAAAGATGGTTCTGTCGCCTCCAGTAACGATTTTTATATATTAAACCTGGATGGACATTCAACCAGAACATTTGAGGCAAAAATACATGATGCAACGAAGGAAGAGTTCGAGAAATATTTAATTGAATTTACCAAAGGCTCTTAACCCTGCGAATGATTTTTATAATAAGGCAAATGACTTGGTAAATGATGCCTATCTTATTGGTAACTCAAAAATTTCAGGAAATAGTCGTGATACCGTGCATGAAGAAGGTTGAATGATCTTGAATATTTAAACTAGCATTTCAACACCCTGCAGAAAATAAGCATATCAACAAATAAAAGGCTTCCTACCACTCTACTCGTTTAAGAAGTTTTCATTCAGGCCAGAAAACCAGTTATGTTGTCCAACTGTACATCACTTACGGCAATCTCAGGGGCGATCACCACTTCTCTTGACCCCCATACCAGGGTAGACCTCTTTTTCTTTGTGATTCCGATTATGTTGTTAAGTATGTGTTTTATATTAGTGTTGATCCTTATAGTGTTAGGCTTTAAAGGGCTGGCAATCTTTCCGTCCTTAATGGAAAAAGAATCAGCAATTATAGTACTCGTGAAGTCGCCCATCGCCAATCCGTTTATCGCGTAAGTGTACCATATCCTGCCTATGTAGACTCCGTTGTTTACCTGTTTAAGCAAACTGCCCCTTGTCGCTTCTTTATCCCCTTCTATTACCACGTTTGCCGGAAATATGCTTGCCTTATTTTTATAATCCCTGCCATTTGCTGAGTATCGGAAGCCATTTTTTGCTGTTGGATTGTACAGATTACTTTTAAATTTCTGCGCATTGTAATTATTTGCCAGGAAGCCGGTAAGTATGCCGCTCTTTATCAAATCAGTTCTTCCGGTGGGCACACCCTCACACGTAATCTTCTTACTACCGATCTCCCCCTTTATGGATCCGTCATCATATATGTTTAAGTTACGTGATGCTATTTCCTGCCCGAGTTTTCCGAGAAACGGCGTGTTGGAGGCATTGACTGACGATAGATCCAATGATGGTATCAATACGTTTGAAGCAATGTCAGTAAGTGGCTGGTTTCCAAAAATCACATTGTGCCTTCCTGACTTAATTTTCCTTCCGCCAATTGTCCTCATTGCACTCTCTGCGGCTTCTTTCCCGGCGGCTTCCGGCCTAAATGCCTCAAGGTGTGTACCCATACTCCACCCTGTACCTTTAACATTTTTGTTCTCTATCATTGCCGTTATATTTGCAGTAAGGCTGGTAGTTTCGTCAAAATCGTCTATTCCTTTTGTCGTCTTAATAGCCATTCTCTCTCTCTGTATGGTAACATCTCCGCCGATAATGATTGTTTTTTTGTGCCCGCCATCATTAAGGGGTTTGAGAGCACCATCAAGGGCCTTCCACCCTAAATCGACAGCGTCTTTTTCGCTGATTTCCATGACACGTTTGTCGTGATAGTTTGTTAAGGTTGGTTTATCTACCGACCCTGGCAGTGTTTTGAAATCAGGGTCAAACACCCTGTTCCGTTTCGCCTTTGCCAATGCCTCAAAAATACCCTCTTTAGTTAAATCATTTGTGACTGACCCGTACCCCGTTTCGATGATATTTCCTTTTTTGAAAGTGGCCAGTATCCCAAGCCCATACGATTGGATAGACTTTGGTTCATGTATCCCGTTACAGGAAATATCGGAGGTATAATTGAGTCTTATCGTTATCAGATCATTCCATGAAGCAAATACCTCTGCATCGACAATATCCTTTTGCTCTCTTATCTGTTTCAGCGCGTCTGATACGGCTGTTCGCAATTCTTCTATTCTTATCATTGTAAATTAACAGGACACAGTTTTTCGCAGATATACACGGATAATAACTTCTTAATGCTAATTCTCATACAAATACACAAAGATCATCAAGAAAACAAAATTAAAAATAAAGATAATAGCTTTCCACTTTTTGCGGCTTCTTGTCCTCGGCGTTTTTTGTCCGGGGAGCGGTGAATAACTACTCATTATTTTAGGGTATTAACATCCGGCCAGTCTTGCCTTACCCCGAAGCGTTGGCCCTCCGTTTCCAACTCTCATGACTTGCATCGGTTGCCCCTTTCCGCAGTTCGGTATAGGATACATTTTAAAATCATTTCCAACCGCATCAATGCTCATAAGAAAATCTTTCGAATTTGCCATTATGCCACCGCCTCTGTATAGTTTGACAAGTTTACCATTTTCAATCTTATAAACCTTTTTAGCCGAAATCCTGAAGTTTTCTCTGGATTCACTTATGGACGGTATTCTGTGACTGACGATATAATACCCATCCTTTACTTCTTTAATTATGGTTTTAGGTGTTTTTTTGCCAGGGCCAAATGCGGTATTTGTCATCCTGACTATTGGCACCATTGATGATGCCGTTGCCCGCATCGAACCATTCGGCCCATCACCAAGGATTGCAGCATTTTCCCTCCCGTTCATAAAAGACTTCAGAATGCCATTTTTAATTATGTCTATACGCTTGGCTGGTGTTCCTTCCGCATCATATTTATAGTATCCGTATCCCATTGTGGTAGGGTCTGAAAATGCGTTAACCAGTGACGATGCTATCCGCTTTCCTACCTGGTTATCATTCATGTTCTTAAAAAGCCATGACCTGCCAGCATAAGCAGTCTCCATCTTCAATATCCTGTCAGATTCAGTAGGGTGCCCGACTATTTCGTGTACGAGCAATGTATTAAAGTGGGGATCAGTTACAACGACTACTTCATCTTTGCCGGTCTTAAGAAATTCCGCGCCCGAGAGTTCTATGGTGTCCCTTGTCCTCTCAAGTGCAAAATCAAGAAAGCTTAAATCATAACAATTCTTGCCTTCGATTATTTCCCACCCTTTTAAGTCACCAACGTAATCATAGCAAACTTCCGGACTGGCCACACCCTTCCGTGCAGACACGTAAACAACACCCTGAGTCAGCGGCAATGATTGATCAATATCTGCACCTTCTGAACTACAGAATAACTCCCTGGTTATGCCTGTTCTTATTCCGGCAGCAGTAAAATGTACGGACGTGTCAAGTTCCTTCATTTGCCCTGAAACATCCATGCTTGTCTTTAAAACCTTCTGTAAGGAGACCTTTCTCGGGTCAATTTCAAAATCTGCTGGCACCGTATCCTGGCAAACCTTGATCTTGGCGAGCTTTACTTCTGTTAACGAATCGGCACTCTTTTTAAACTCCTGTTTTTTCTTTGCATTGGCTATTGCCCGTTCATAAGCGGTATTTATACCTTTAATAATCAGATCTGTTATTTTATTAATCTTTAAATCATTTCTTCCCAGTGATTGGCCATAGAACCCCCAGGATGACATTTCTCCTGCAATAACCCTTATACCAAACGATGCATCATAATCATCCGTTACATCCTTAGATTGTCCATTTTCAGAAGTGGCTGATTTGAATTCGCTGATTCCAAGCCTGACGTCAACATATTTGCAATCGTTTAATGATTTGTAATATGCTGATACTGTTTTAAAGACGTGCTCTTTTAACGTGTCCAGAATTTCTATGCGTGGTTTCATTGTATGTATATGAGACTTTAATGTTGCCTTAACCTTATTGGCGGGTATGGAAACCCGCCCTACAATTATTTGTTTTACAGGAAATTTTATCCACTAAAGAATGCAGGAAACTCATAGAAAAACATACAAAACAGAGATTTGGTTTTGAACACTTTCTGTAATTCCTGCTTTCTTAAGGGACATTGTTTCTTTTTCTTTGTGTCTCTGCGTCTCTGCGTGAGAACACTTCTTTTCTCTTAATCGTGATATTCATCGCAATGAAGACAAAGGTCACCAGGAACACCATTCCTACGGTAGTTACGATAGTCATGTGAACCAGGTTTTCTTTGATCTCAGCCTCTGCCCTGTCTATGGGCACAGCTACCGAGATAGCGCCCTTCATGTTTCCAAATGTATAGTCCACCGCCTCGTTATCAGCATAATCTCCCTGCATAAATCCCGGCATTGTCTCCTTTGCGGAGTGACATTTAAGGCATGCTTCCTCTACATGAATGGGAACGAGATATCTCAAAACTTTTTTACTGTTTATCTCATCTACACCTCTATATTCAGAGAGACCTTTGTCATGCTCAAATTCAGCAAGTGCCTTCTCCTCAAATTTATCAGGCATGTTTTCAGGGTCTCCATATTGTGAACTGATCTGTTTTAATCGATAACCGGTTGCATTATAAAACTTTTTACCAATCTCATTTCCTGCAATTGCCGGCATGAGCAATCTGGTTGTTTCACTATGCTCCATATTTGTAATTGCCATTGTCTCTGCCAGATATTCTCTGGTGTACTTAAGTTCCAGGGCAATCATCTCACACTTATCGAACACTTCCTCTCGTAACAAAGTAGATTGTTTCTGGAAATTAGTAACACTTATAGAAAGTATTACAATAGCTACTATAAATATTATGATTCCGTATAGCTTAAAATTCTTTTTCATGATATTTAACTTCTTTTTTCAAGGGATTCTCTCTGCATATAATCATTTATGATAAAATCCATAAAATCTTCACCTTCTATAGATACAGTCCTCAATCAATTACACCCATTATTTATAATATAAAAACCGTCGGTCAGTCTAACACAAAAGCAAACGATTTTCTAAAAAAATTATGGGCAAATCCAAAAGCATAGTTCACCGCTCCCCAGGCAAAAGCTTGCCGAGGATCAGGAGACGTAGAGAGCCTAAAGAAAATAACAGAAAATAAAACCAATTTTGATTTTACTCTTCACACAAATGGAAAACAATTATCTTTTAATTCTTTAATTCCTTTGTAATCTCTGTGGCTTTGTGTGATTACTTTTCTTTATGTGTCGGCAAAAGTCAGGTTTTTTATAAATTTCACTTGAAAATTGCTTTGAAGTAATATAAACCATGGCTATGTTAGCCGGAATAAACCACAGTAGTCTATTTAACGGTATCATTTGTGAAAAGAAAGGTTGATGGTATAATAGTTGAATGCCTAAAGTTTTTAGTTGGAAAGGACATCGCTTTCATTTCTTTTCAAATGAGGAATATCCATTGGAACCAATTCATATTCATGTTCGCAAAGGGGCAAACAGAGCAAAATTTTGGATTGAACCAATTGTCAGTCTTGAACATAATTATGGGTTTTCAAGTAAGGAATTGAATGAATTTAGCAAAGTTATAGAAAATAAATGCCAATTAATAAAGGAGAAATGGAATGAGCACTTTAACCTTTGATGCAAGCGCTACAAAAATTTGGTTTGATAATGAAAATATGTGGGTTGCTTTAGCAGATGGGAGGCAACTATCCGTTCCTTTAATTTTTTTCCCACGTTTGTTAAATGCCACTTCTGAGCAAAAGAATAATTTTGAATTAAGTGGAGGTGGCACTGGAATTCATTGGGAAGAAATTGATGAAGATATTAGTGTTCCAGGTTTGATATTAGGGAACAAAGATTTGACGTATTATAAAAAGATGATCTAACCAACTCATACAGCAGACAATAAGAGAAGTGGCGACTGATTTTGATTTTAAAGCGAGAGATTTTCTAAAAAAATAATCACGCAAAGCCGCCAGGAACGCAAAAAGGGAAAGGGGATAGATTTATTTTGATAAAATAAATCTATCCCCTTTTCCTCAAGACAACCCTGTGAGCATGGAAGGCTCCCCTGTAGACAGCCAACAGAGCCGACACTTTTTGCCCTCTAAAGGGTTTGCCACTCTTCTATCGCAATTATTCTGCCAACTTTTTGTTCAACTTGCCTAATTAATTTTTTTAGTTGAGGAACTGAAAATTCTTCAACTTTTTAATGAATAATCTTCTTTTACATGGAGACCATTTACTCATTAACTAATTTTTTTTTGGGGTTCAAGTCTAAATTTTCTATAACTGGAAGTTCATGGCCATGCCTTAGACCTATTACAATCCAACCCTCAAGAGTTGATTTTAGTTCTCTTTGACATTCATAAAGAGTTTTACCAAATGCTAATGTCCCAAGACACTCTGGAATCTCTCCACTGTAAGTTCCATCCTTTAATTTTTCATAAAATGCTCTTTCCATTGCTTTCTCAATGTATTCTGAAATCATTTTATCCTCTGAAAATACCCATATTGAATTTAATAATAAGCTTGAGCATAAAACACAGAATCTCTTTCTATGTATTCTGTGATTGACTCAAGATCTTCAACTGCTTCTGGAGACCAGACTACTTTGAAGTCCATTTGCTAAATCTCTTTTCAACTTCCTCTTGTTCTATGATACCTTCTTTTTCTGCACGCTCTATCCCTCTCCGGACTTTTTCAGCTACATATAAGTGGTACTGGATGTCTTCAAGCGTACAGTCATCCGGAAGCTTTTTAAGCAACGATCTAACGTCCTCTTTTGCTGTATTCATAAATACTCCATATTCCGTTTATGTACATAACAAATTAAAAGGA
Source organism: Candidatus Scalindua sp. (assembly GCA_021777035.1). Lineage (GTDB taxonomy): Bacteria > Planctomycetota > Brocadiia > Brocadiales > Scalinduaceae > Scalindua. The sequence goes on from JAIQZR010000194.1 coordinate 46,104, forward strand.
TAAAGTCACAAAGCCGAAAGTCTTGAAGCGGCATAATAAAGATACGAATTGTTAAAGTCAAGAAAATACGCTATCGAAAGATATGTATTATCGTATTCAGCAGGGATTCTACCTATCAAAAAAACTCTTAACATCTGTTATGTCAGAAACTTTTTTACAGTCCGGAAGTGAGTTTAAAAAGTACTTGCCGTAGAACTTGCTCTTAATGCGGGGGTCCAGGATTGCAACAACACCCGTGTCAGTTGTTGACCTGATCAAACGGCCAAATCCCTGCCGCAGCAGTGTGATTGCCTGTGGTACCTGGTAGAACATAAATGGATTTTTGTTCTGGGATTTCAGCAGTTCCATTCTTGCTTCAATTATCGGATCATCAGGGACGGCAAAGGGTAATCTGGTTATTATTACACTCTTCAGGGCTTCGCCGGGCACATCAACTCCCTGCCAGAATGTGGCGGTGCCAAAGAGGACTGGTTTATGACTGGTCTTAAACTCTTCAATCAACAGGTATCTTGGCTTATCCCCCTGTTTGAAAAGAGTAAAATCATCCAGATCTTCTTGAATCTTTTCGTATACACTATTAAGCATCTTGAAACTCGTAAAGAGAATAAAAGCTCTTCCCTGTGAATGATTGATAATCTCCTCTATATGTTTAATAATGCTATTTTCGAATTGATCAGGTTGCTGATTCGGATCCGGTATATTATCAGGGATGTATATGAGTGCATTTTCAGCAAAGTTAAATGGAGATCCTATCGCTTTTTCACTATAATCGTCTCCGCTTGTTACGCAAGGATCAAATCCGTCCTGTTGTAAAGAGATAGTCGGCTTTCCCGTGTCTGGTTGAGCGCAGACGGGTATTCCCAGCCGTCCCTTTATGTACTTGAAACTTCCGTTTATAGAAAGTGTGGCTGAAGTAAGGATTACGGGCCTGGTATTGCCAAATATCTGTTTCTCAAATTCCACGGCAATATTTATTGGCGCTGCACGCAATGAACATTTTGCCTGCCTGTTCGTACCTGAACGCAGGCTGGTGTCCAGCGTATTTGTTAGTTGCAGTATATTTGAAAAATTGTCATATTTCGATTTTTTCTTCTCAATCTCTATCCAATAGACGTACTCTGCCAGATCCTGTTTTATAATAGTAGCAATATTATTGTTAATTTCGCTGCACCTATTTGCAAATGCATGAATCTCCAGCCTGCCCTCATCTGTTTTAACCTGTTTCGACAGAGACTCCAGCAGATCGAAAAGGCCAGATAATGGCTTATTAAGATAGTTGTTAATGGTACTCTTTTCTCTAATCCTGGTGGTTTTATTACCGGTACCGTACTTTTCGATAATCTCTGAGAAGAAAAGATCGCTGGCAGAGCCGGCTTCTTTCAGCAGCCTTTCACTATTGTTCATGATATCCATTTGTTTGGCCTGGTCAGATGAGCCGGATGAATCAAAAAGCCTTGTTATCAAGCCCTTCCCTGTTTTAGGGTTCAGGATAGAGTCGAGCATATATTTAATCCTGAAGTTTGAAATTTCTATACCGAAGTAACTGGTAGCTATATCTTCCAGTGTATGGGCTTCATCAAAAACGACGGCATCAAAATCCGGTAAGACCCGTCCGTCATTTGCCAGGTTAGCAAAAAAAAGGTGATGATTTGTGACCAGTATTTGTGCCTTATACTCTTTTCTACGTGCCTTGTTGTAATAGCATTCGTCTTTATAAGTACATTGTTTGCCAAAGCAGAGATCCGACTCTCTACAGATCTTGCTCCATACTGATTGTGAAGGCTCAAAGTCCAGTTCTGATCGCAGTCCCCTCCTGGCTTCTGCTTCCCACTGGATGATATTTTGAAACTCACTGAGTTCCTTTTTCATGTTGAAAACACCGTGCATCTGCGCCTGGTGAAACCTCCTGAGACATAAATAATTCTGTCCACCTACACATAGAGCATACGAAAAGTCAAATATGCCTGTCTGTCCGGATCCAGGAGTAGGGTCATTATCTCTTACATCTGCAAAAGCATCAACATACTTCAGGGCGTTACGAAGGAATGGGAGGTCTTTTTTTATTAATTGTTCCTGTAGTGTCTTGGTGTGCGTTGAGATGATGACCTTTTTGTTGTTTTTAACACTCCAGAATATAAACGGAATAAGATATGCCATACTTTTACCCACTCCGGTACCGGCTTCAACGATAAGATGCTTGTTCTCTCCTATGGCTTTTTCAATTGCAATGGCCATCTCCAATTGCTGTGGCCTCAACTCGTAAGAGCCTAATTTCTTTGCGATAACTCCGTTTTCACCCAGTACGTCTTCGATCAACATGGTCTCAGGATAAATCAATTTCTTTGGCCTTGCAAATCCTTTTTGATAATATATAATTTTTGCTCGAAGCAAAATCTGGTTGGAGTCTTATGCTCAAGTTAATAAATTGAAATATAAGATCGGTTACGTTAATAAAAAGGGGCGATGTCCATGGATGATAGATTGGAAGAGCTTGAAGTAGATGCGCGTAAATTAGTCGAAGATTATGTGGCAACAAGTCCTTATGAACTGAACCCGGATTCTAAACATGTAGATAAGATTATCAAGAGCCTTGCAAAGAAGAAACTGAATAAAGGGTTTTATTACTGTCCATGCAGAATGCTGTCTGACGACAAAGAGACGGACGCAAAGATTATCTGTCCATGTGAATACCACAAAGAAGAAATAGAAAAAGACGGCATATGCAGTTGCGATCTCTTTGTCGGCCCTGATTACAAACCTGCCTCAGCAGTTAAACACGGTCTGTGCAGAGAAATCCGGTAAAGATGACAGTTTTGGAATACATGGCGACAATGAACGGCCTTTCTATTAATACCCGGATTTCTTCTCTTCTCTAACAATCAATGTTGTCACGACTTGAGTAATCTTTTCATTTTTACTTCCAATGTATTGAACCCTGCCCTGTCGATCCAACACAAATGTTATAGGTATATTACGTACATCATACAATTTAGACATCATACCCTTATAACGCATACCTTCAAATATTTGAGGCCATTCGATATTATTTTGCAGTACAACACCTTTTAAATCATCAATCTCATCGTCACGGCTGATCCCAATAAATTGAACATCAGGGCCTTTGAATTTTCTGTACAACCCTTTTATCTCAGGAAGTTTTTCCAGACATTGATCATTCCACGATGCCCAGAAGTGCATGATAATGATTTTACCTTCAAATTGCGACAGGCTTATTGGATTTCCGTTAGAATCTTCGGTATGAAAATCCGGCGCTGACATTCCCAGCCTCATTGTACCTCCCAATGCTTTTCCGAAGGCGTTTGCCGCGCCTGGCTCAATGATCCTTAAATCTGCTATAACATCTTTTGCCTTGTCGATATTACCAGTTCCTATTAGAGCCTGTGCCTTAAAATATAATAGCCGTGCCTTGAAGTTTTGATCGATTTCATTCTGAAAACTCAACACATCATCAAAATAAGCGATGGCTTCATCAAAGTTTCTTAGTATGTTATGGGTAGCACCGATATAAAAAGTTGCTTCCAGCGCCTCCTCTGTACCGGCAAACATGTCTATTATTACCTGAAGTTCGTTCAGGGCACCTTCATAGAATTTTTTGGCGTCCTCCGGCTTCATCTTTGAGTAGACACTAAGGTTTTTTCTGATTGTGGTCAATTCTATTGCCGCATCTGCATCCTGCCTCAATGCCCCCATTGCGTTATTGTTAAACGTCAGACAAAGTGAAAAGAACATAATTACTACGATTGAAATTAAAAATTTCTCTTTTTTCATGGATATATTTCCTTTATGTAATGAATTTATAGCAATCGATTTGAAGTAATACATTTAAACATACTATTTCACAGAAGCAAAGTATATTTTAACCTTACGGTATTTTGCTCACCCGTGGTTTACGTCTCTCCTCAATTGACCGAAGGTGCCTGTTTAACCTGTAACCTGTAACCTGTAACACGAAACCGGAAACATCGTCTTAACTACCAAACAGTTCTTTTATCTTTTGGGAAATGTTTCTACTACGCATTAGCGTTTCACCTATCAGAATTGCATCAATACCGGCTTCTTCAAGGACAAGGACATCTGCCCTTGTCTTGATCCCACTTTCGCTTACAACAATCTTGTCTTCAGGGATCCGGTGATGAAGTTGAAGTGTAGTTTCAAGGTTGGTCTCAAACGTGTCAAGGTTTCTATTGTTGATGCCGATAATTGCAGCCTCTGTCTCCAATACCTTCTCCAGTTCGTCATTATCATGCACCTCAACCAGGCATTCCATTCCCAACTCCTGGGAAAGGGTGAGGAATGCATCAATCTTTTCCTTAGTAAGAATCCTGGCAATCAGCAAAACCAGATCAGCACCGGCAACCCTTGCTTCGTATATCTGGTACGGATCAATGATAAAATCTTTTCTGAGGACAGGCAGCCTGACTGTTTCTTTAATCTCAGAAAGATACTTCAAATCTCCCTTAAAAAACTCTTTATCGGTCAGTACGGATATTGCAGAAGCACCACCAGCCTCATATTCCTTTGCGATATCAATATAATTGAAATCTTCCCTAATTATCCCGGCTGAAGGCGACGCCTTCTTGATCTCGGCAATAAATTTGATTCTTTTCTCTCTTTTCAATACCTTCCCGGACTTAACCGCTTCCGGAACATCTCTACATCTCTCTTTCAAAGATCCAATTGAGACAAGTCCTTTATTCTCAGCAACCTCTTTTAGTTTGTACGCATGAATTTTATCTAATATCATGATTTAGCTCCTTTTCAGTCAAGTATTTAAAAACTATTGATTAAAGAATCCTTTTGTATTAGAATCGGCTCTAATTTTATCTTAAATTTTATAAATAGTAAGGGTAAAAAATGAAGAAGACCTATTTGTTCACACCGGGCCCCACTCAGATACCGCCAGAGGTAGTTCTGGCAGAAGCAAGCCCGATGATTCACCACAGAACTTCTGAATTTTCAGACATATTTGCAAGAGTGTCGGAAGATTTAAAATATATTTTTCAGACTAAGGATGGCGAGGTGTTTACGTTTGCCTCTTCCGGTACAGGCGGAATGGAGGCGTGTGTGGTTAATTCCGTTTCTCGTGGAGATAAAGCCATTGTGATAAGTGGCGGTAAATTTGGAGAAAGATGGGCGCAGATTTGCGAAACCTATGGTGTAAACGTGGTAAGGATTGATGTAGAAAACGGAAAAGCTGTAAAACTAGAAGAGCTGGAAGAAACTATAAAAAAGGAAGAGGATGTAAAGGCAGTATTCACTACATTAAGCGAAACTTCAACCGGTGTCGTCCATGATATTGAGGCAATAGCGAAGATCGTTAAAGGTAATAATTTGCTGTTGGTGGTAGATGGCATTTCAGGGATCGGCGTCCAACCGTTCAAGATGGATGACTGGGGCGTTGACATTGCTGTTACCGGTTCTCAAAAGGGATTTATGCTGCCTCCAGGGCTGGCATTTGTGTGTGTCGCGAAGAGTGCGTGGGAATCAATAGAGAGGTCCGATTTACCAAAGTACTACTGGAATTTTAAGAAGATGCAAAAGGCGCTAAGCAACAAGACTACAGCATATACACCTGCAATCTCTCTCATAATGGCAGCGGGCAAATCTATTGAAATGATCAAGAGTGAGGGTATTGAAAATGTATGGTCCAGGCATGCGAGACTGGCTAATGCAACAAGAGAAGGAATCAAGGCACTGGGACTTGAACTCTTTGCAGGTGGTGACTCAGGAAATGTCCTGACATCTGTAAAGATCCCGGAAGGAGTAAAATTTGATGCCGGTATTAAAAAGTTACGCGATGAAACAGGAGTAACAATAGCCGGCGGCCAGGACGAATTAAAAGGCAAGATGTTCAGGGTCGGACATATGGGTTATGTTAACGAATTTGACATAATCCTGGCAATCTCAGCAGTTGAGAAAATCCTGCATGAAAATGGCTATAAAGTAGAATTAGGTAAGGGAATTTCCAAGGTACAGGAAATCCTTGTAGGTTGAGTATGGTCGTTTAAGCGATAGCGAACCCATCTCATTTGTTTGTGCAAAAATTCCTTGAGGAGTCTATTAGATTGAAGGATTGGTTATTAATCTAAATAAGGTTTTCTGAACTGTATGAAATATCCCTCTAGTCTCCATGCTAAACAGGGAGCCTATTCGTGAGTCATTGACGCTTTATTGCTGTCGGTTAAAATGGATGTATTATTGAAAAAGTTGCACGGATAACGATAACATATATTAGTGGGCAATTATAATGGAAAAATATTTTGTGGTCATGTATAAAACCAAGACTGGCTTTTCAGCCCATTCACCCGATGTAATGGGCTGCATAGCTACCGGAAGTACGGTCGAAGAAACGAAGATTAAAACAAAGGCTGCTATGGAATTTCATTTTGATGGCATGCTCGAAGATGGCGAAGAGATGCCGAAACCCCAACCTGTTGCCAACTATCTTAATGAGTTTGGTAATGCCGATTACTTTACTTATGTCGAGATTTCTACCAATGCAGTGGCAACGGCATGATTACCACTCCTTTAAAATAACAGTTTTTTTTGAAAAGCTAAGTGGAATACGTAATCGGGATTTAAGATGTAGAAAAGGCGGAAAGCCAAACAACAAGGAGAGATAAAACATGGGGGTTGTCCCTTCTGGTTCATGTCCGCAGTTGAGAAAATCCTGCATGAAAACGGTTATAAAGTAGAATTAGGTAAGGGAATTTCCAGGGTACAGGAAATTCTGGTAGGTTGAGTAATCACAGTCCCTTGATTCATGTCAAATCGCTGGTGCTAAAATCTTTACTTCTTTTATATCCTTAGCAAGCCTATACCGGCTAATACCCATTGGCTTTAAAAATTCCTCGATTAGGTGTCTGGCTCTATGGATCATAATCAGTTTGCGTTCGGAAACTCGCTGAATGTTTTGTGGTAATTTATCTGGATAATCCTATTTGTACCCTTACTGCTTGTTCCACCTTTCGCATGTCTGAATTCGAAAGCTTTCCTTCAGAATTAATTAAGCGGGATTTGCTTACCGTTGTCAATTGATCTGCCATTGCCTTACGTTGTATTTCATTTAACATTACATACGCTTCGCTTGGATACAAACGATCAATATTACTTGTAAGTGGCACGACTTGAACTCTGTTTAAAAACTTGTTAGAAGCATCATTACTGATAATTACGGCTGGTCTTTTTTTGCGAATCTCACCACCAACTGAAGGGTCAAAGTTTACCCACCACACCTCACTTCGTTTCATCACTAACATCCCCTATCATTGACTCTGACCATTCCAATGCTTCAGTTTCACGAACCTCGTCCTGTGCCATTTGTTTATAAGCGGCATGAAGATGTTGGTTGAAAACATGTGGACGAACTAATTCTTCAATAAATCTGCTTATATGTCCACGTCCTACTGTCTTGTGTAAACCGTTGTAAACCTTCTCGTCCAAAGTGATAGTTAATTTTTTTTGCATGGTATTATTCCTCCCCTTTTCTACTATACGTATAATACACGTATAGTAGGTTGTCTTAGAAGGATGTACAAGTAAATTTTATCAAAATTGAGCAATTCTTGATCAAAAAAGGGGCTATTGTTTAAAAACTAATTTGGAAAACTTAATCGGGAGTTAAGATGAAGAAAAGTGAAAAGCCAGGCAATAAGGAGAGATAAGATATGAGGGTTATTATTTCTGTCCCTTGATTCGTGTCAAATCGCTGGTGCTAAAATCTTTACTTCTTTCTCCAGGCAATCAGCCAATGACATTTTAGCCATTTCAGTGTCATAATGAGTTTGGATACCTGTCCAGAATTTAACTGATATACCAAAGTAACGGGCAAGGCGAAGTGCAGAGTCAGAGCTAATGCCTCTTTCACCGTGGACAATCTTGTTTATCCGCATTGCCGGAACACCTATATCTTTAGCGAGTCTGTACTGGCTAATACCCATTGGCTTTAAAAATTCCTCGACCAGGATTTCGCCGGGATGTGTTGGTGGAAAATCTCTCATGATATCACCTCAATGATAGTCAGTTATTTCGATGTTGTATACACCGTCATTATGCCATTTAAAGCAAATACGCCACTGATCATTAATACGAATACTGTGTTGTCATTTGCGTCTGTCCTTTAAAAATCTTTTCAGTTTAGTGTGTAACCTGATTTTCTGAAAAGTGGTTCTAAAATCCTACCACTGTCCCATATTAATACTTATGATCTTCCAATACTATTGACCGGTATCAACCGTTTCCCAATCAGAGCAGATTATCAATGCTATAAATATGATTATCAAACTTCTCATGGTATACCCTCCTTGCTCTAAAACATTCTTCAAAAAATTATGCTATAGCAAACAAATACGTCTAGTCCCAGCAATTCAAATTATTCATGCTAGAACCTAAAATGATTTTAGAAAGTCCCAGTTATTACAACTCTTGTATGGAATAGTATTAAAGAAATCGACTTACTATTTTATGGTATGGTGGTGGAAAAACTCATTCATTCATTTACCTCCCTGTAAAAACAAACGTTATCTAAGATAATTTTCCCACTATGTTCTATGTGGTATATTTTATGTTATATGAATTGAAGAAACCCAGATTACATTTTACAACTTTGCCAGAACACGTATTATCAAATCCATAAATGATCTGTTGGGTCTCCGGTAAATGGCAAATACGCCGTATAGCGCTTTAACAAGCCCACAAGCACTTTTATAGCACTCGTGTAGCACAGGGGTGTTGTGTTGTGGAAAAGAAAAATATTGTAGGATACAATATAAGAAAGTTAAGGATAAAGGAAAGCCTTACTCAGGAAGGGCTTGCACTACAAAGTGGACTTTCGCTATAAAATGAAAAAGGAGATATTGAGAAAGAAAATTTCAAGTAGAAATTCCGGAAAGTAGATTTTAGCCAGATCGATTTATTTGAATAAATCTTTTCAGCAAGCCAATTCATGGATGGAAAAGATCATGGTTGATGCTGAAACACACCTTTTTTTCACTAAAAATCCATAAAATCTATATCAAATGTGAAATAATTATCCTATGATTTTTCTGCCGAGGATCCAAGAAAAGCAGGTCTTAACGAATTCCTTTTAAAGATTGGGATACTCTAAATCCTTGCAAATCTCTTGTCTCAAAGACGAGAAGGGAATTTCCAAGGTGCAGGAAATTCTTGTAGGTTGAGCTATTAATCCCCCCCTTGGAGAACGAATAAGTTAGGCCTTCGGCAGGAATATACAGGTAGGAGCCAACTCCTGTTGGCGACCGAACAGTACGTTCACCAGCCCCCGTCCGTACCGGCACGGGCGGGCGACAATCATTCTGGCGGGTTGGCTGCCGAATTATTGCATTTGAACGCTTACGCTCGCCGTCAGGAGACGGCTCCTACCAAAACATTGAAGTTCCTATGCAATATATTTATTTAACCGCCAAAGGCACATCTGCAAGCAGACCAATCTCTTCATCGGTCAGATAACATGCAGGGTCAGGTTCCCATATATCACCATGGACGGACTCAGCACGTGCCCTGAAATTACCGCCACATATATCAAGCCACTTACACTTGGAACATCGGCCGGTAACATAATTCTTTTTCTCTTTCAGTTTCATCAAAAGATCATTTGATTTGTCTTCCCAGATTTCACCGAATTTTCGTTCACGCACATTTCCGAACGTATGTTCTCTCCAGAATTGATCAGGATGCACAGCACCATCCCAGCTGACACAGGCAAGACCGTGTCCGGAACTGTTCCCCTCGTTCCACTTTAACAGCTCAAGTACTTCTGCCGCACGTTTTGGATCTTCCTTAAGTAATCGTTGATATATATATGGGCCATCGGCATGGTTATCTACCGTTAAAACTTCTAACGGATTCCCACGATCATGAGCCTCCTTCGTTTTGTCAATAATGAGGTCAACAACTTTACGGGTCTCCTCATGCGTCAAATCTTCTTCGATTAACCTGGATCCCCTG
>JAIQZR010000195.1 GCA_021777035.1 Candidatus Scalindua sp.
TTTCTGTTGGTAATAAGGGACAATTAGAATACCATCAGGCAGGATTTTATTTATCTCCTTTATTTTTTCTTCCACACGTTCGATTATAGTCGAAGCATTTGTTCCATAAAGCTTGATAACCATACCTGCTATCACTTCTCCTTGCCCGTTTCTCGTCTCCAAGCCACGTCGAACTGCTCCTCCAATTTGGATATCGGCAATATTATCGAGATATACAGGGCGGCCATCCACCGTTTTAATAATAATTTTTTGAAGGTCATCAATACCGTTTGCCAGTCCTACTGATCTCACAATGAACTCTTCGCGATTTTTCTCTATAAATTGTGCACCAACGTTAAGATTATTAGCATTTACACGTTCTATAATTTCCTGGAGAGTAACATCATAACGCAGCAAGCTTTCAGGCTGGACAACGACATGATACTGTTTTTCATAGCCACCAATACCCAACACCTCCGTAACACCTGGCACGGTCTGCAGGTTTAATTTGATTACCCAGTCCTGGATGGTGCGGAGTTCCTCAAGGGAATATTTCCCCGTTGTATCTTCCAGATAATAAAACAGGACCAGGCCCATGCCTGTAGATATGGGGCCCATTCCAGGTTCACCAAAGCCTTCAGGAATCTGATCACGGGCTTCCTGTAATCGTTCGTTGACAACCTGACGGCAGAAATAGATGTCCATGCCATCCTTGAAATATATATTTACCACGGAGAGACCAAAGTTGGAAACACTTCTAATTTTCTCCAGCCCAGGCAGACCGGTCATGGCCATTTCAATAGGAAAGGTAACGTATTTCTCTACTTCCTGCGGGGCCAATCCTTCGGTGACGGTAAATATCTGTACCAGATTAGGCGAAACGTCCGGAAAGGCGTCAACAGGAAGTTTTTTGTAACTGTAATAACCACCGGCAATGATTATTACCATGAAAACTATCATCAGCATCCGATTTTTAAGTGAAAAATTTATTAATCTTTCCATGTTAATCTCCCAAATATTTTAATGTGCATGTCCTCCTCCTTCAAGACTGCGTCTTCCAAGTTCTGACTTGAGAGTAAATCCTCCTCTGCTAATGTACTGCTCACCTCTGTTCAAACCTGATAATATCTCTATATTTTCCTCATCCTTTCTACCTATCTTTACCGGACGTGGTTCAAACCCGTCGTCGGTCTTGACAAAAATAACATTTTTTTCCTGAACGACTAACAATGCGGTACGAGGCACTGCAATTTCCACTTCAAATTCATCGATAATAACCTCACCCGTTACGAAGGCTCCAGGACGCCAATCACCTTCTGAATTATTCAAAATTATTCGAGCAGTTGAGGTACGTGTGGATTCTTCCACAAAGGGAGTGACATAATCAATCCTGGATTTAGCACTGTGCTGACCTTGTTGCTCTTGTATGGTAACAAGTTGACCAACACGAACTGATTCCAGATCTTTCTGATAGACCGTTAAATAAACCCAGACAGTACTAATGTCTGCAACCGTAAACACAGGTATTTCGTCATTCACCTTTTCACCCAGTGTAATATGCTTGTTGATAACGGTTCCGCTAAAAGGCGATGTTATTTCGAAGCGGCAAATGTCTTCTGTACCATGCTTGAGTCCCTTTACATATTCTTTCGAAAAACCCAAAGACATGAGTTGATGTTCCGATTCATGAAGTTGAATCCGGGCACCTGCCAAATTTGTCTGAGCATCAAGATATTCACGTTCCGAAGAAATATTCTTGTCCCATAGCCTTTTTTCGCGATCAAAAGTCGCTTCGGCCAGAGAAACTGTTTCAATGCTTGCAAGATAACTTGATGTAGCAGATGCAAATTCTTTGCTATCAATAACTGCCATGACGTTGCCTTTCAGCACCTTATCACCTGCCTTTTTGAGAACCTCACGTACAATGCCCGGAACCCGAGGTACAATATGTACAAACCTGTCGGGGTCATAAACAACCTCACCCGGCAAGTTCAAGGTAATATATAGCTTTCCAGGAAGTGCTTCTGCTACTTCTACATCAAACTCCTCCATTTCATGTGGAGAAATTTGTACATTTCGTTCTTCAGCATGTTCTCCCTCACGATGCTCATCGTGAGCATGTTTGCCGTGTTCCTTATGTTCGTCATCTTCCTCGTGAGCACCATGTTCTCCATGCTCTTCAGTACCTGCCACTTCTGTTGTTGATTTCTTGCATGAAACCTGAAAGAAAAGCAGCAGGAATACAATCAAAATTCCAAATAATCGCATATTCATAATTTTTTTACCTCAAAAGTCTTAGCCCATTTGTTATAACAATCAATTAGGGCATTAATTTCATTCCCGAAACGGTCTCAAGGCTTATAATGGCATTATTGTAATCAAGCAATGCATTTAAATATGCAGCTCTAGCCTCTAAAAGATTCTTTTGCACGGTAAGGAATCCGATAAAATCAATCTTACCTTCTTTATATGATATTTCGTTTAGCTTCAGGCTTTCGTCAACCTTCGGTATAATTTCATCAGTATAGATAGCTATACCGCCATTTGCCGCCATAAATGTGCGATATGCGGTCTCAACTTCCTTTTGAATCTCTAACTGCTTCTTTTTGATATTTATGCTTGCCGTGCTTTTAGCTGTCCGTGCTCTTTTAAGTTCAGATTGTTTCCTGTCCCATACCGGTATGGATATAGATACAAATCCACCTACGATATCATCTGTTCTTTCTTCTCTACTGAAGAAGCCTGAAAGGTTTGGATTAGGAACTATTTCTGCTTTACGGAGTGATATTTCCTGAGATGCCCTCTCCTTCTCAAAACCTATTGCCATCAAGTCAGGTCTTATCTTGTAGGCAGAGGCTAAAAGGTCTTCAACACTTGTTTGCAACTTTTCATAAGACAGGTTACCCTCTATATTTAATATTTCATCCCTGGGTTTGCCCAGAAGAAGTTTCAAATTCAAGAGACTGTTTTGATAGTTACTCTCCGCAACAAGAAGCTGTTGTCTTGCCTGTCCATGGCCTATGTTTATAGAATTGAGTTCCAATACGGATATTGCGCCCGCGTTGTACCGCTCCCTGGTAGCATCCCACAACTTCTCAAATATACTTTCGACATATTCGCGAAGTTTCAAAATTTCCAGGGCAGTTAACGCTTCATAAAAATTAGTTTTGATCTTTGCAATAACGTTTCTTTCTATGTCAGCAATTTCAAATTTTACCCTTTCAATTAATTTGTCGGATACGTTTATTCGTTTTCGTCTCTGTCCAAAAATCTGAAATTCCTGAGATAATCTGAACATATAATCAGTAGTTCTTGCCCCATCGGGCCCACCTCTTTCCCCAACCTTACTAATTACTTTGGGATTTGAAGGGAAAAGCAATGATGCCTTAATGCGATCTGCCTCTGTAGCACCTAAATTATTTCTTGAAGCAGCGATCTGTAAATTATTTTCAAGTGCTATTGTAATGCATTCTTCGAGATTGACAGTTTCATCTGTTGTCTCTTCCTGCCGGGTCGGATCAGAGACCTGGGCCATTGACACATGAGAAGCCAAAAAGAGTAAAAACGCTATTAATGTTACAACCGTTACATATTTAATATTATGTACTGGATAATTCATTTATTACCTCTTGTAAAAAGTTGTTTACTGAAGAATTCTATAGATAGTTTAAATACAATTTCCGCAATATATGGATTATTATGGGAAATACATACTCATCAGTGATATCCTGAATAAATTGTTTACCATTGCTTGAACTATAAAATAGCTTACTTTTTACCAGCAGTGTCCGGTTAGGTTTTTGCGAGTACAGTTTTTTATACCAGATCTGTCGGAAAATACGTAGGGCGAGGCTTTAGCCTTGCGTTTAATGTACGAAAGCAAACCTAAAGGATTGCCCTACGTGTTACATGAGAAAACCTAACCGAACACTGCTGACTTTTTACTTAACCACGGCGTAAAAGTGTAAGTAATTGTAGATCGCTAAACGAAAACCTCTTCGTAAGTTCAGTGATAGTTTAAACAGGATAGTGCTTTAAATAAGAATGAAAGGACTATAGAATTGATTGTGGAGGACGAAAGAGAGTTTTTGCAAAGAGTTCCTTGTAAGGAACGTCTTCGGCCATTGAAAAAGCTTGAGGAGGATTGTCGAAATGGAAATTAATACCAGTTAATTGATTGGTAAAAAAATGTGAAATGACGCAACAAACAGCACAGTGGTGAAAAGGTTCATCAGGAAGAACAGGGCAGTTATGCTCATCGCAAGAGTTCGTTTTTTCTGAAGAAACAGAATCTATTTCTCCATTATTGTAAATATCTTCCTGAGAAAAAACAACCTCCGGAAAGATTGAAAAAAACAGAACTAATATCAAGCAAGCCTTTAGCATACGAACGCGTCCATCTTTCATTTTCATAAACATTTCATGTAGGTTATACTTCGAATTATTAAATGTCAAGACCGTTTATTATCTGCTCAGGATTATGGCAGACAAGAGCCATGGCCGATTCCTCTCCTACAATGCGGGAAGCACATTCTACTGCTTCAGACAAGATCGGAGGTCTACCCTTAAGCGAATGTGTGTCGGAAGCAATAAAATGCACCAGTCTGTTTTTTAAAAGCCACTCGGCACACTTCCTTTCCCTTGGATTTGCCCTTTTTGTCAAGCCATGCGCGTTGATCTGAACACGAGCGCCAACCCTAACCAGTTGATCCAAAAGCCCCGGGTTCTTTTGAAATGCCGATATCCTTTCCGCATGCGCAATAATTGGAACAATGCCACTGATCTTGAGGCTGAATACAAAGTTATCAAGACCGGGAGGGACGAAGACAAATGGAAGTTCAAGCAGAAGATACTTTCCACCGTTATTGATTGTAAGTACCTCCCCGCTTTTTATACATTTTACGAGCCCTTCATTAATGCGAACCTCCGCACCGGGGAGTATTTCAATATCAACTTGATTTGCCCTCAACTGTAAATTAAGTTGATCAACCCCTTTTAATATATCACCACTATTTGCCTCGTAGGCACCATCTTTGGAATGCGGCGTTGCAACAATCTTCTTAATTCCATCATTAGCAGCCACTTTGCAAATTTCAATCGACTCCTCTATCGTTTTAGGGCCATCGTCAATAAAAGGAAGTATATGAGCGTGAATATCTATCAAAATTTTGTCCTATTTAATAATTTTTGTAAAACCATATTTTGCTGATTCGATCCCTTCATTGTATAAAGCAATAAGTTTTAATGCCAATCAAATCCGGCCAACTCCTCTTGTTCGTATAGAAATCAGACACATTTTGGCTATGTGAAATGCTCCTTGTACACCGACTTGACTAAGGGTTTGAGAAAAGTGTTTATTTAAAAGGAAGTAAAAACGCATAGATAGAAGAATAGATCCAGACTCTAAACTGGTACATCAACGAATTATCAAAAAATAAAGGAGCGATTTTATCGCTTCTGCCTATACGAAGCACAAATTTGGTTGGGAGGGGGATAATTGGGTAATTTTGCCCAAAACAACTAGTTTTTGCCCCTCTCGCTCTTCCCATTAAATTCAACACTTGTTCTTTGTATCGTTCTATTAAGCCGATACTTAAGAATTGCTCTGAAAGATAATATTCGCAGTACACATGTAAGGGTGAGGGGGCTTGTGAAGGCAATACCACTTAATCCGGAACTTCCTCGCAAGCGGATTAGGCTCTTCCTTGTGCTACACCGAGAGATGATGGTATTCTTCTTTATAGGATACATTGTGGTAACGGCTGCGTTTATCTTTAAATATTCATTAGTCAGTGAAACCTTTGTCAGCTTCATATTTCTTTCCGGGGCAATTTTTACGTATATTGGGATAGTCGTACAATCACAACTTTTGATGGAAATACCAAACCCCTTACAAGGAATTCTTTCCATCTGTGTCGGATGCAAACAAGTCCGGATTAAAGGAGAAGATTATAAAGACTCAGAAAGTTGGAAAGGACTTGATGCCTACATTTCTGAAAAAACCAAAGTAGACTTTTCTCATGGATATTGCCCGAAATGCTTTGATAAGGAAATAAAAAATATAGAAAGTGGTTCAGGAAATGCGTAGAGAGACGATAGGTCAGATGATGACTTGCTACATAGACACATTACTAAAGAAGGTAATTGCTGAGTAGTAAGATCACCAGCAAAAGAATGGGATGTGGCATCATGTGATAAGTTGAGAAATGGAAGTTCTATTCCCCAATCATTTGAACAATCAGGTCACGCCTCCTCGGTCGGTTATCAAAGTCTATTACCACTATCTGCTGCCACGTTCCCAACAGGAGTTTGCCGTTATCGAAAGGCACCGTAAAGGAAGGGCCCAGTATGGCCGCACGAACGTGAGCATAGCCGTTACCATCTCCCCAGGCAATATCATGATGATACGTGACCCCGGTAGGAGCAAGTTTCTCGAAGGCTTCGGGCAAATCCTTGAGCAAACCTGGTTCGTACTCAATAGACGTAATTCCTGCCGTTGACCCCGAGACAAAAACAGTAAGATTGCCACGTTCGAGTTCTGCTTCCCTCAGGGCTTGTTCTACCTGCGGCGTGATATCGATTATATCTGTGTGTCCACACGTAGATATCTCTACAGAATCAGTTATAACATTCATATAATAGTACTCCTCACGAAAATTACAAAATGTCACTAAAGAGAGAAAGTATAATAACAAAAACACACAATTTGTCATTCTGAATTTGTTCCAGAATCTAATAACTTCAATAACTCGTTACTCGCAAGTTTCCCCTTGATTTCAGTAATTACCTGAGTATTATAAACCTCAATATTCTTGCAATCTGCAAGTTTTCATATCTCACAGAAATAGACCATTGGATGATGTACAAAATAACAATAGGACAGTTAATAGCAATCGGGGCATTTGTTTTATTTAATATTATGATATGTCTTGGGTCTGGCGATTCCCTGGGTAACTATCGCGTTAGTGGTTTTTATGTATATTTTGTTTTATCAATACTATTTGCTCTTATCTTCTTCACGATTGGTTGGCGTAACTATCGAAAAAAAATAAACCTGAAAACAAAAAAATATAATAGTCGCCGTTCCTATTTATTTATAAATGGCATAACTTGCTTGAATTTAGCCAAAAGTGCTATATAATTCAAGCAAGTTACAGTAATGTAACGTTTATCGACGTAGAATCGTTTACAGCAACATATCATAAAAAAACACATTTTATTTAGAGAACAGCAATATGCAGTCAATTAATGATGTAAAACAATTTGTAATTGAATTACTAAAATTATTTCCAGATGGAAAAGCCGATTATGCTCATATCGGTAAAGCATACTTTTATGCAAATAGTTTTGCTTTAAAAGATTTTGGTACGTTAGTCTCTGTTCATAGAAGTGCAAAGTTGGATTACGGTCCAGCAATTGACGGCTATAAAGAAATATTTAATGAACTTGAAGTCGAAGGCGTAATTATAAAAACAAAAGTCGGACAGGTACCATATTTAAAACTAAAAGATCCTAAAAAATATACAGACTTTCCAAAAGAAGTAATCGCCAGTATAAAAAAAGCATTTTTGCAAGTAAAAGACAAAACCTTCCAACAACTCATCGATGAAACGCACGAGCTTGAGTCATATAAGAAAGCAAGAATGCTTGGGGAGATAGACTATTTAGATGATATTTTTTCTGACAAAGAAAAAAAAGAAACTCGCGCATTCCTCGAAAGTATCCCCAGCTTCGCATGAAAAACGTAATCAGAGATATACTCGCCTGTATAAATGCCTCTGATGAATCAATCACTGATTATATTAGGGAGTTCTCCAAATTAAAAGACTTAGCGCTTGAGACAAACGGAACAAGACCAATACAAAAAGCTGCTTTCACCCTCCATTACCTTTGTTGTAATCTAAACGATAATCAATCCCTGCCTGCTCTTGTTGTAGAGGGAGTAATGTTGTATTGTAAAAATAAAGGCTACACATGGGAAAGCAATAGTTTAGAGCGTATGTACAAAAAACTGAAGTCCGCTTTTGATGAAAACAAGACTGCCGGAGATATAGAAGATATGTTAGCAATGTATCTAACCTGAAATAGGGGCAAAAAAACCATCATCTCCCTGCCCGAACTACCGTTCAGTATGGGCAGGCCCCACGCCAGCCCATACTCATCCTTAAGCTGCCCGAGCTGCTTCCTGGCCTTCTCGTTATCTTTGTTCTGTTTTGTCATGGTTGCCGACCTTTCCTCTTCTATGCGCTTTCGCTTCTCTTGCAATGTTTGCGCGTAATTTCACTCGTATCTTTTCTCTCTTACTCCCGATTATTACTGGTTCGTCTACTACTTGAATTTAGGGCTAGTTTTTTACCATGAAAATCCATGTTCATTGGTTTGCTTGCTCCTCGTACATGTCCCTTTGCTCGTGTTTCATATTAGGCAATTATATGAATGAACAAGAAAGATGGATTGAAGAATTCAAGGAGGCAGTAACTTTCCATCGCCTCCAGAATACTCTTTTGCTTGGACAAACAACTATTTTCTCGGTAGCTAATGCCGGCATAGTGATTCTTTGGGCAACTATCACGTTAATTATTTTTATGCATTTTTTGTTTTATCAATGCTATTTGCTCTTATCTACTACACGATCGGTTGGCATAACAATCAAAAAAAGAATCGACCTGAAAACAAGAAGGATTAATCTACAGGAAGGGTTAGGAAAATGAGAGAAGGTATAATAACAAAAACACACAATTTGTCATTCCGGATTTACCCGCCTGAATGACGGAGTCGGGCAGGTTTCAGAACTCGCAACCTGTAACCCGTAAATTTCCCATTGATTTCAGTAATTACCTGAGTATTATCCTTGCACCTGCTCACATACAAAAATCTTTAATTATGTTGAAACTGGACGAATCACTTCAAAAGTTTCTCTACCTTCATCTCCAGTTCCCTGCCTCTCAGGTTTTTAGCTATGATCCTTCCCTCTTTATCCAAAAGGTAGATGGTTGGGGTTGCGTTTACATTGTAAGCCTTGGCTGCTTCAGATTCCCACTTATTTAAATCTGATACATTAGTCCATGTAAACTTGTGTCTCTCAATTGCCTTCAGCCATTCATCTTTATTCTTATCCAATGATACTGCATAAACATCAAGGCCATTGTCCTTAAACTTATTGTACAAACTTACTATATTAGGATTCTCCGCTTCACAACCGTCACACCAGGATGCCCAGAAATAGACCATCAACGTGTCCTTACCTATCTGCGTAGACAAGGCGACCGTCTTTCCATCAGTATCCTTTGAAATTATCTCAGGAGCAATCTGACCCGCTCTAAGCCGTTTAAGAGTTTCTATATTTCTCATGGTACTTCTTGATAACGGTCTGCTGCAACCCTCGACATATGTATCCACAACATAATCTGCCAATTTTGAAAGACCTTTATTGTTAAAAGTATTAATCAAATATTCCAACGTAAACTCCCAGACAGCACTGTTAGCCTCCGCTATCGTTAACATTACACTTACTGAATCCTTAAATCCGTCTTGTGAATGATGTGTATATTTATCCAGATACGTAAAGTATTTTTTGTGAAGAAAAGGGGTGTAGATGATACGTTCATCCGCAAAGTCAATATACTCAAAGAAATAGTCATGCATAAAAGCACGTTTGTTATCATAACTGTCTTTAAGGTCAGGGTGATCGGATAGTTGTGGCAAGAGAGATAGGTTTACTAAGACTTCAGACATGAAGGTACCTTGATAGCGTTCTTTCGCGTACAAGAGATCCACATTATGTCCTTGTATGACTAATCTCATTCTGTTTTCTATTCCTTTTGTTTTCTGTACGTAAAATGGATCAACGACAGAAATCCTTGAATTCTCAAAGCTCAAGTCAGTAATCTTCTCTGACAACCGTTTCCACTCATCTAACAGGGCCCTATATGCCTCATTCTCTCTTGAATTGGTTGCTGCAATTCTGTCCGCTTTCAACTCTCCGTAATCGGCCTTAATGCTTATCTCCTTTTCTCCTGATAATACAATAGATGCCGCATTCGTCTGATCAAGACCTATCTTGTACAACTGCCGTTGCAACTTGTCCTTAATTTCGAACCTAAAGTCCCCATGTTCATTTACTGGAGCTGATGCTTCCTCTAATAACTTGCCACCAGACCAGGAGTATAGATGAACAAGATTGCGCGAACCGGTTGGGATGTTTGTAATATTCCCCCTAATGGTAGGATTTGTTTGTGCGCCCAAGGCATAGTTGGTATACGTGAGGAAAAGCAGGAGCAAAATCAAGGCCAGGCTTAAGTCACAAGCTATCTTTATGTTGTTTCTTCCTGTTTTTTTCATTTGATAATTTGTATCTGGTTGTTTAAAGCAAGTACAATCTAATCATCGGGATACACAGGGATATAACCAGTGAGATGTGGTTTGGGGCAGGTTAGAATAAGCACACTTTGTCTCAGATTAACAGTAAAAAAAGGCTTCCTTGCATCTAATGGAACAAGAAAGCCTTTTTTAATCTCTGCGGGGTAGTTCATTTAAATTAATAACCAACTCGCTGTCAGGTATCTAAATCTTTTCAATCCCAGATCTAAAATCGTAAATCTTCAATCTTGCTCACTGTCCGCCTCGTACACACCTGACCTTGTAGGGTTCGGTCTTATCGTCGTTGCTGACAGACCCACTGCCGAAACTCACGCGCCACGCCTTGCCCTTTAAGGCGCTATCTATATCGGTAGTCGACGACCAATATGGCGGAAAATTATTTGTATTTGGAAAATATGTCACATCTATTGCGGGATTATCTACACTATAATCAACAATAAAGCTAAGTTCTTTGGAATTTGGAAGCCGCCAGTCGGCATGGCCGGCAAGTGATAATCCTTCACAATACGTAATGGCATTTTCCCATCTGTAGTTTGCATCATCATCCTCTTGCTGCCACATAAGCCCTGTTATATTGTCAGTCACTGTCCCGTCTCCGTGGTCTGTAAAGTCTCCAAATGCCGTTACTTCCAAACTAAAAAAAATCGCTAAAACTGTTATCATTACAAATAATCTTGTATTCATATTACCCCTCCCTTTTTTAATTAAAATGACTTCTTATATATTGGCAGATTCTCATAATAAGCCATTGTTTACCCCAAATCTTATTTACATACGATTTTTATATATTGCATACAGGGCTAAATGTAAAATTCCAAATTCTCCAATATCCGATTAAATCCTCAAATCTACTTTCACTTCCCGTCTGCCGTATGAGTTTCAAGCATCAAGTTTCCAGCTACCCAATAAAAAATAACCAAATAATCAACTCACTGTCCGCCTCGCACACACCTGACATTGGAGGAGAGTGACTTATTGATGCTGGCCACACGGCCACCACCATTGAAAAGCACGCGCCACGCACTGCTGGAACTCGATGCAACAGTAGTAGACGACCAATAGGGAAAAGAATTTGTATTTGGAAAATATGTCACATCTATTGCGGGATCATGTACACTAAAATCAACAATACCGCTGAGTTTCTTTATATCCGGTAGTCTCCAGTTAGAATGGCCGGCAAGAGACAGGCTTGTACAATAACTTATTGCAGCATCCCAACTACGTACGATATCATCATCCTCTTGCTGCCACATGAGGCCGGTATTGTTATCTGTCACGGTTCCATCGCTATTGTCAGTGTATGACGGCGGATTGATAGTATAGTCCGAATCTTCTCCAAATGTTGGCGTATAATCGCCTGTCTGGCCGGTATCAGGAAGCTTAAATGTTGGAGCAGGAGGTGGTGGAGCTAAAGTTAGCGTCCTCACACTTTGATGACCGCTTGTAAGAGAAAGATAGCCCGGGGTACCATCGCCTGCCCAGATATATGCCATTGCTGCACCTAGCCAGGAACTATCTTGATTTATGGTCTGTACCGCTGCATTAAAGGTGGTATTGTAGTATCTGAAGCCAAAACCGAACGGGGCCGGCCCAAAAGGGAAATCGTTAATAACAATAATTTCCCATTCACTGCCAAAAATTGTTCCCAAATCTGCAACAGAAACAAAAACTTTACCATTATCAGTAAACATAACTGGCGGTAGTGTTGCTGCTTTTGACTCCTTAGAGTTTAACGTAAAAATGGAAAGCATGCATACGCTAAGTGCTAAAACTATAATCAACTTTTTTAACATCATTATTCTCCCTTTATTTTCACCTATTACGGTATATAGACTAATAATCGAAACAACAATCAATCTCTTCAGCACTACTATTCTCCTTTCATATTTGTACAATAATAAAGAATGCAAATAAATATCGTCGTCCTTGCTAAGATTAGCTTTGAATCACCTCTCTTTTTGCTTAATAAGGTCTTTCGATAGCCTTATTGATGACCTCACGAAGCATTTGCATACTATCAATATCCTTACGTGGATCTAGCTTCTGCATAACTGGCACCTTGACCTCTGAGAGAAATCCCAAATTGAGTTTTACATCATATTTGTCCTCCAGCTCTTTTCTCTTTGTGCCAACAGCATCATCTTGTCTCAATGCTTTAAGACTCATTTCGATCTGTTTCTTCACTTCAGAAAAAGGAATGCGCCTGGAAACACTCTTATCCCCGGCCTTGATTATATAATATCCCGCCTGTGTTTGTATTATCTCGCTTATTTCGCCATTCTGTAATGTAAACACTACTTTTTCAAAGGCAGGATCAGATTTTCCCCGTCCAATCAACACGAACGTACCATCCTTTTGTCCGGACGGCCCTATTGACTTTTCTCTGGCAAGTTTACCAAAGTCGACTCCGGTCTCTAATGTCTCTAAAACCTCTTCAGCTTCCTGTCTGGTATTTACCAGAATACGTTGCCCTCTTATTTGCTCCAGGACTTGAAATTTTTCGCTGTTTTTCTCGTAATAGGTTTTCATCTCCTTTTCGGATATGGTACTGGTACCTGTCTGAATTCTCTGCTTATAAATATCCGCCAGTGTCTTGTCAACCGCCTCATTTATCTTCCACTGTACCTCTGGAACATTTTGTAAGCCCTCGTCTCTAGCAGCTTGAGAGAAAATTTTGTCATTCAATAAAGTACGCAACAATTTCTCCTTAGCTCCCGGCTGTGTGTAACGCTGGCGTAAAACAGGTATGAATCTATGAATTGTCAATTCTATGTCAAATATGGTAATAAACTTTCCTCCTATCTCTGCAAAGATATAGTTGGGCTTAGCATATACCACTGCCTGGTCAGATTGAAAGGAAAACGGCGCTTTTTCAACAGGGCCTGAAACCTTCAATCTATAGATACCATGGGTTGAGTTCCTCTCAAGAATTTTTGCACCATGGGATTTGACCAAAGTAGTAATCTCATCCAATGTTACATTTGGAAGGGTCTTTATCACGATTTCACCGGGTGCAAAAATCTGATTGTCTCCGAAGGAGCTTACTGCGTGTTTTGGTGCTGGCTGTGCAACCAGTGTTTGATTGCCGGTCATGATTACAAAAAGAAATAACCATGAGACAATAAAGAAACGATTGACTATATGTATTGCTCTATTCTGTGTACTCATCGCCATTACGAGTAATCCATCTCAGATTTTGTCTTTATCAAGACCTATTTATGAGGAATTGAATACCTCATCAACTCTAACATGCAAGAAAACATGTGAATCGTAATATTTTTAGTATGTATTTGCAATCATAAAATACCTGAATGTCAAGCCAATTTAGAAATGTCCGGTTTTTAGCGAAATAGAAATGTCCTATTTTTTGTTATTAAAATATTGATAAATGTTTTACAATAATTAACGACTTTGCTTTCTTATTCCCTTCGGAGCCGCCCACCATCACCAAAAAGAGGGGTGGGAGGCGGAAATGGGAATAAGAAAACATTCCTTTTGGTGAGTCATCCCAAGAACACTCTTATAATCCATACTTAGCATTATTCCATGGGTGGCCAGCCGATGGAATATATTTTTGGTCCTTCTTCCGATCATCATGCACTGGTTTCTGTTGCTTGTTTGCACTTGAGGTTATCTCTTTAAACTTCAAAACTTTATTTTTGTACGTCATTATCTTTGTACCACTAATTTTCTCTTCAATCACTATTTTCCTGGCATTTAGTTTCTCTTTTATTTGATAGAGCTTATTGTTATATTTCACAGTCAAATCATTCCTTAACACCCTCTGAGTCTTACGGCAAAGTATCCTGCCAAGGTTTGTGCCCTTGGGTATTTCCCTGTGCAGATCGCATTGCTTTGCAGGCTTACTGCAAACTCTTTGTTGTGTTTGGGAAGATATTTTGCAAGAAACTTATTTGCATCTTCCATTGTAGAAATATTCTCTAAACGCATTTCCTTTACTAGTCGGTCTTGTAGTGTCCTGAACAGTCGCTCCACCCTGCCTTTTGCCTGAGGAGAATCAGCATTGTATCACTTTTACATCAAACTCCTTCATCGCACGTTCAAACTCGCTCAGAGGCTTTGTATACTGAGCATCTCGTCTATTGACAGTTTAGCAGTCGATCTATAGGTACTATGTTTATTTAATTAACGCTTGTGCTAGCAACCTTCAGCGCATCTATCATGCCAACCACATGTTTTTTCTTTGCATTTTTTTGCCTTTGGCATAAGTGCTTTTAAACAAGTATGTAATAAGACCTGAGACAAGTGCCAAATTATAGGTAAATGTCATAGATTTGGCAAAAGACCTGTATATCTGGTTTCAATTGGGTCAATTCACCAATTATTAACCAAAACATAATTGACATTTGCTCGCATCGTTTATATTACGAAGTAGTCATGGGACGGCAAAGTAACACCATAAATTAGCGCCCTACGGGCGGACTTAACACACTAAACATATCATTCTGACGTCGTGCCGGAGGCAGATCCACCTTTGGCGTGAGAGGAACGACTGAAGAATCTCTTCACGAGAGTCTCATTAATCTTACAAAGCGTATTTGACTTAGGAACGAGAGATTCTTCGCTTCGCTCAGAATGACAATAATGTATCTTGTTATGTGACAAATACTTAAAATGAAAATCCCTATATAATCAAGATGCAGACTCATAGGTATTCCATATTTCTTGATATACCACTTAAAACTATCCATCGCAGGAAACGTACCCTCATATGGATAAAACCTACCACGGGTATTGCCTGTCGCATCGTCTATATACCCCATAAACACACATTTTAGGCCTCTCTGCTCAAACCAATCATGATGAGAACCGTCTAGTTGGACCATTTCTCATTCAAATAACTTCTCTGCCGCAAAAGTAGGCCCAAAGTCGCTGTACTTTCTCCGATAGCACTCTATTACCTTATTCTTTAATTTCAGGGAAATCCTCCGATTAGATGGCTTAGGGTACGCGAAAAAATAACTTTACAATCTTGAGGTCAAAATTCTCAACAATTAATTAGTCGATACGTATCGACCGTTTGGTATAAGTGTATAGTTCCACTTTGGTATAGTGTTATGTGGTCTAATCTCAATGGTTTT
>JAIQZR010000196.1 GCA_021777035.1 Candidatus Scalindua sp.
CACTCCTTACGTCAGGGGCATCTCACCCTGGCAGTCTGAGCATTACTCTGTCGGATTTACTAATTTCAGAATTTTTCTTTACTTACTGAGTCCTACACTATCCAAAAACCCTTCCAGGTTTCTACTTCTAATAGGATGCTGCAATTTCCTTACGGCCTTTGCTTCTATTTGCCTTACTCTTTCACGAGTTACCATAAAACGTTTACCAACTTCTTCAAGTGTATATGTATAGCCATCACCAAAGCCATAACGAAGTTTGATTATTTCTCGTTCGCGATAAGTAAGTGTTTCCAGTACGCTTTCTATCTTTTCTTTGAGCATTTCCTGGGCGGCCGCAGAAACAGGAGATTCCGCTTTGTCATCTTCTATAAAATCACCAAAAGCACTATCAGCGCTTTCTCCTACCGTTCTATCAAGAGAAATTTGATGTCTTGAGATTTTTAATACCCTTCTCGCTTCAGACACAGAAATTTTTATTTCCTTTGCCATCTCTTCAATACTGGGCTCTCTGCCGTTTTCTTGTAACAATTTCTTTGAAACATTTCTTATTTTGCTCATTGTCTCAATCATATGTACCGGTATTCGGATAGTCCTCGCTTGATCGGCAATCGAGCGAGTTATGGCTTGTCTTATCCACCAGGTTGCATAAGTGCTGAATTTGTAACCTCTTCTATATTCGTACTTATCTACTGCTCTCATTAATCCGGTATTTCCTTCTTGTATGAGATCCAGAAAACTCAAACCACGATTTCTGTATTTTTTCGCAATGCTTACCACCAATCTTAGATTTGCACTGGAAAGTTTTCTCTTCGCAATTTCATGTTCTTTATAAATCTTTTCGATGGCATCAACTCGTTGCCTTAATCGTTCAGGAGTCTCAAGAACCAAGTCCTCATATTCGCTTAGCTTGGATTTCAAGTTTCGTAATTTATCCTTCATCTTGTCACGCTTTTCACATAATACAATCTGTTTCTGTACACTATTCATTCCGGAAGAGGTCTCCTGCAAACTCTTCATTATTGGCTGTAGTTTCTTAGTACGTATGCATAGATCTTCAATAATTGCAGAACCCTTTCTCTGGCGATTTCTAACATTTTTAAGAAGTCTGAACCGGTCTTTAGCAGATGTCTTTTTCAATTTTAATTGTTCATAATCCTCTCTATTCTTCTTTAAGAGCGCTCTTAACGCTTTCGTATGTACAGGGAATTGTTTGAGAAGTTTTTCTTTCTGATTTTCAAATTCAATGTTAATTGCTAAAGTACGATCAAAAGGTAAATCTCCATTAGAAATGTCCTCAATTATCTTTAAACAGACTTCCTGTGAAAAGTCAGATTTAAGTACCCTTCTATGAAAGTTCTTTCTCGTAGTCTCTATTTTTTTGGCTAATGCTATCTCTTCATCCCGTGATAATAGAGGAATAACTCCCATTTGTGTTAGATACATTCTTATGGGGTCGTCAATCTTTTCTGAAGCAGTTGCGGTACCTATTTTCGCTTTTGCATCATTTTTTGATTCGTCATCATCTGTATCTAAAACATCACGAGCATCTATTTCTGATTCTTCGATAAGATCGATACCCAGCTCATCCAGCATTGTCAATGTTTCATCAATCTTGCCCGGCTGGGCCAATGTGTCATCCGGCAAGACATCATTTAGCTCTTCGTAAGTTAAAAACCCTTTTTCCTTACCTTTTACTACAAGTGCTTTAATTTTTTGACTCGTTTTGTCCATTTAATGAGTCTCCTATTTAATAAAAACTAAAAGTTTTTGTATCCAGATTTTTATAAAGAGTGAAAGATCGTGCTCTTTTTGTGAAACCCGGCTAGTATTTGGTCAACTTCTTGTTCACTTCCTTTTGATTTGTTTAAGTCTGACATTCTCTTTTTGGCTTGATTTAAGCTTTTCCTGTTTTTCATTTTCTTGATATACCGGATACATTCATTAATCATTTTCTCACCAGCATCTGCCTGGCCGGCCATAAGACTTCCCTCCATAGATTCCTGCTCTGAAATTGTATCAACCATATCTCTACTCATCTCAGAGGAATCTAACATCGGGAAAATATCGCTTAGTATAACATGCCCTTTTTGAGAATATATTTCAGATATTCTTTTCGCAATACCAAGTGTTGCGTTATTTCCGAAACTATCAAAACCGATATCTGTTTCAACTTTTCTTATTAAATCATTTCTGTTTATCATTAAGCCAAGAATGGTCATTTCTACCTGATAGTCAGCTGATTTTGTTTTATTTAAATTGCCTGACACCTGGACATGAGACTGCTTTGCTTTAGTTTGACCTTTTTTTGAATTAATAGACTTATTCAAACGGTTTCGTATAAGATGCTCATCTATAGACATCTCTTCTGCGACTCTCCTAATGGTCAGATCACGCTTTAAAACATCAGGGATTTTTATCGCCGTTGACAGAATATCGTCTATCGCAGAGGTTCTCCCGGAAACGGAAGACATGTCCCACTTGCTCTCTGATAGTTTTACTTTAAAACTGAAAAAATCGTAAGCATTATCCACTTGTTCCAAGAACTGCTGTTTGCCTCTTTTAACAATAAAGTCGTATGGATCATAGCCTTTAGGCAAAAGAACAATATTTACATCAAAGTCTTCTTCTATAAAGATGTCCAAATTTCTTTCAGAAGATTTCTGTCCTGCTGTATCAGCATCAAAAACAAGAATGGCTTTATCACTATAACGCTTTAACGTCCTTACATGTTCCCTTGTTAATGCCGTGCCGAGAACCGCAACTGACCAATCTATTCCATTTTGGTGAGATATTATTACATCAGTATAGCCCTCCATGAGTAAAACCTTCCGGTTCTTCAGCATAGACTCCTTTGCCAAATTAATACCGTAAAGCGTTTTGCTTTTACTAAAGATTGGAGTTTCCGGAGAGTTAAGATATTTTGGCAAAGAGTTGTCCAGCGCCCTTGCGCCAAAACCTACGGGTCTATTTTGAGAATCAAAGATTGGAAACATTAATCTGTTACGAAAACGGTCGTAACACTTGCCTTCCTTCCTTATAATTAGCCCTGCCTTTTCAAGTAACTGTGTGTCTACGTTCCATTCTTTTGATTTATTTACTATCGAATCCCAACGGTTAGGAGCATATCCCAGCCTGAATTTCCTTATCGAATCATCATTTATTGACCTGCTTGAAACATAATCTCTGGGTCGTCTACCTTCCTCTATTTTTAATAACGTATCAACGAAAAAACGTGTTGCCTGCTCATTGGCCTTAAACAAAATGTTTGTTCGCTGGTTCTTGTTCTGATTATCAGATACATCGATCCTGATATTCGCTTTTTCTGCAAGAACATTAATCGCTTCCGGAAAAGTCAGAGACTCTTGTTTCATCAGAAAGTTAAAGATCGTTCCTCCATCTCCGCACCCAAAACACTTATATATCTGCTTCTCTTCATTGACGGTAAAAGACGGAGTTTTCTCGTGATGAAAAGGGCACAATCCTAGAAAATTCTTCCCTGCTCGCTTTAGCGCAACGTAATCAGAAACTATATCTATTATATTTATAGACCTTTGTATCTCAGATATCTTTTCTGGTGGAATAAAAGAAGCCATAATCTATACGGATTGATGAAAATTCATTAAAATTACCATAATATG
Source organism: Candidatus Scalindua sp. (assembly GCA_021777035.1). Lineage (GTDB taxonomy): Bacteria > Planctomycetota > Brocadiia > Brocadiales > Scalinduaceae > Scalindua. The sequence continues at coordinate 3,639 of JAIQZR010000196.1, forward strand.
AATAAAAGTCAAGACTTTCTTAAGTATATCAGTGCAAAGTATTTATATTTTTTTCTGTTATACGCATTCTATTGCCACCAGGACTCTTTTCGCGCCGTTAATGTAGATGCAGCCAAGAGTTGGTTCTACTAAAAGGAGTACTATGATAAGGTTTTATGATCGTGGATCGTGGTACCGTAAATACTTGCAATTTGCATTTTTTCTTTAATTAGCGTACTTCTACCGTTTATACCTCTTTTTTGAAGTTTTCGTTCCTATGTTACATACAACCTCATATGGGATAGCCCCTATTGATTCCGCTGCCGATTCAATCGAAATTGATTCATTGCCCTGGCTTCCAAGCAACATAACTTCGTTCCCAATTTCGACATCAGGAAGATTGGTTACATCTATGAAGCATCGATCCATGCATACTCTACCAATAATCGGGACACGTTTGCCATGAATAAGTACATTGCCTAAACCTGAAAAGCGTCTGTTAAACCCGTCCTTATAACCAACCGGTATTGTCGCTACGGTTGTTTGTTGCCTTATCTCAAATGTTCTGCCATAGCCAATTACGCTTCCAGGGCCTAGTTGCCTAATGTTAATTATTCTTGTTTTGAAGCTCATTGCTTGTTTTAAATTAATATCTTTTGATACATAGTTTGACGGGTATATTCCATAAAGTATTAATCCGGGTCTTACCATGTTAAAAAAAGAACCGGGTATATCTAATATTGCAGCACTGTTAGCAGCATGTATTAAGGGGATGTTGATCTTTGCGTTTTCAAGCTGTTTGATGACTCTTTTGAATTTTTTGTTTTGTTCATAGGTATAAGATTTGTCTTTTTCTTCAGATGAATTGAAATGGGTAAACACTCCTTCGATATCTAAATTTTCCATTAATAATAGCGCTTTTATAAAGAGTAGTGCATTGTCCGGACAAACACCTGCCCCTCCCATGCCGGTGTCGATCTCAACGTGGACGCTGATATTGCGGTGATACTTTTTTGCGATTACTGATATTTCATTTGCAATATCAAGATTGCATACTGTTACTCTAAGTGAATATTGTATAACCTCTTCTATCTGTTCTGATATAACTGGATTTAAGATAAGTATGGGGCCATTTATATCTTTCTTCCTTAGCTCTATGCCCTCTTCAGGGAATGCCACTCCAAGCATCTCTATACCATTTTGTTCCAGAGTCTGACTGACCTCTACGGCACCGTGTCCATACGCATCAGCCTTAACAATTGCGAGGATTTTTGTCCCAGGACTTACCGCGCTCTTAACTGCTTTCAGGTTGTTTTCAATTGCGCTGAGATTTACTTCAATCCATGTAATATCGCTCATTAATTAAGACCCTTGCGATTTAAAAAAATATTTGATATTTCCTGTAAACTCGATATGTGGTCATTTTAATTCCCTTAAATAAAAAAACAATGTTTTTTAAAAAATAGTTGACGCATTTTAGATACAGGCTAAAATCTACACGAAACAGAAAGGATACTACATATGGGACTAGTTGTAACATTACAAATTACGGAAACAGATGAAAATAAAATGCTTCTAGTTCGTTCCCGATTTCCCAAAGCAATGGGGGGGATGATGCTGGGTTTAAGCTTGGTTTTCTTTATTATGTACAGGGCCGCCTCAATATACATTTGGCTTCTTTACTATTCGCCTTCATTTATAGATAAAGCCTTTTTCTTTGCTATTATTTTTACGCTTGTACTTTTCCCCCTGATGGGCTTCTTTCTGCTCTTTTATGATAAAAAGATAGTAGTGGATAAAGATTTAGGGGAGATTTGTATTCGGTTCAAATTCTTTGTCACTTTCTGGATAAAGAAAGTGAGATTCGATAAAATAGATGAAATAATCGTGGAAAATGTCTGTAACAGTAAGACGGTTGCCATGCAGAGGGAAGCGGCCAAAGGTACTGGTAAAGGCATTCGAGCAGGATATTGGCTGATGAGTTTAAAAGGTAAGACGTTGGGGAAATTATACTTTGATAGAAATCCCAAAAAAGAGGTGATTCTCTCGTACGCCGAAAACATTGCTCGTTTGACATCAAAGAAAGTCATCTTGATAGAGAATTAATATAAATCTAAAATGTAGGGATTTTTTGTTTTAAGTATTTGTTGCAAAAAGAGTTGAGGCTATAATTGTATGGCGTATTATCAGCTCGTTATATAAAATAAGATTAGTACATAACACCAAACGGATACCATTTCACAATTGGCGGCAGTGCCCGTTTCCTGTTTTAAATAATTCTTTTTCCTTTAGATTTCGGTCTTCCATCTCTCCACTTATTCAAGATTTGACAGGTTTTAACGGTGCCATAGATTTTCCGAATTTGGTTTTGCAATTACACTCCTGTTCGGCAGACACATACATGTGGTTAGGACATACGCCTGGTTCTTTGTTATTTATAGCAAATGATGATGTTGTAGTATTTCGTGCAAAAACATTACCGGATGATGCTGGGTTTGTTCATAGTTTATTTTTGAGAGTTTTTTTCAGCTTGACCGCTTGTACTTTCTCGTTGCGTCTGTATGTCTTTACAGATATACTACTTGGTTTTAATTCGCAGTATAGAAAATGAATACGATGGGCAAATTAAAGATCGGTGTTGTTCCATACATGAATGCAAAACCTTTTACATACGGTTTTCAAGAAAAAGCGGACAAAATAGATATTGTATATGGTGTTCCATCGGAATTGCCGAAAATGCTTGAAAATGATGAATTGGATGTCATCTCAATGCCATCTGCGGGCTATTTCAGAAGTACAGGTTACGAAATTATACCGGGTAGTTCTATTGCCTCAAATGGTCTGGTAGAAAGCGTGAAGCTCTTTATTAAAGCTCCTTCAATAGAAAAAATAAGGACTGTCGCTCTTGACAAAGATTCCTTAACGTCATGTGTTCTTACAAAAATTATTCTTCGGAAAAAGTACTCTTTGAAGCCTGAATACATTGTACTTGACGATAAGCGGAAGATTTATAACGAATTCGCTGATGCATTTCTTATCATTGGAGACGATGCAATGAAGGTACGAGAAGAGGGTTTCATTGTACTGGATTTGGGGCAGGAGTGGAATGAGTTAACAGGGTTGCCTTTTGTTTACGCAGTTTGGGTGGCAAAGGCCGGATCCAAATTACAGGGTCTTAGCAAGTTGTTAACAGACTCAAAAGAGCTTGGGCTAAAGTTTGTGGAGGAGATAGCAGACGTTGAAGCGGGTAGGCTTGAAATGGAAAAAGAACGATGCCTCCGGTACCTGAAGGAGTCAATTAAATATGATTTAGGGGAGCAGGAAATTAACGGTCTTAAGTCTTTTTACGATTACGCCCTGGAAATGGGAGAAGTTAAGAAAGGGGTAACGTTTGAATTCTACAATGAATAGTGTCGTTGATAGTATTTGCTCTAAAAAAAGATTATCTTTTGATGACGGCGTAAACCTCATCGGGTCGCATGATTTGATAGGTCTGGGAACAGCCGCAGACAGAATGTGCCTGGAGCTTCATCCCGAACAATACAGGACATATGTAGTAGACCGTAATATTAACTATACGAATGTCTGTACTTCTGGTTGTACGTTTTGCGCTTTTTACAGAGATAATGATCATGGAGACGGCTACGTGCTGTCCAATGATGAGATATTTAAGAAAATTGAGGAAGCAATCTCCCTGGGCGGTACACAAATATTGATGCAGGGTGGGTTACATCCGGACTTAAAGATAGATTATTATGTTGGTCTTTTAAGGACAATTAAAGATAAGTTTAATATCCATATTCACTCCTTTTCTCCGCCGGAAATAATGCATATTTCGGCACTGAACGATCTGCCTTCAAAAGAAGTCCTGGTGTTATTAAAGAGTGCAGGACTTGATACTATTCCAGGTGGTGGCGCGGAAATACTTACTGACAGATGCCGTGACATACTCAGCCCGGGTAAATGTTCTGCCGGTGAATGGTTACAGGTAATGAGAGAAGCGCATATGTTAGGAATAAAAAGTACGGCAACAATGATGTTCGGGCACGTTGAAACACAGGAGGAGAGAATTGTACATCTTGAGAAGATCAGGCAACTACAGGACGAGACAGGAGGGTTTACTGCATTTATTCCATGGACATTCCAACCAAAGAATACGGCTTTATCTTTATCCGCAGGAAATGTGACCGACTCTAAAGTTGGTGGATTTGATTATCTCAGGACGCTTGCTGTTTCCCGTCTGTTTCTGGATAATATTCCAAATATCCAGGCGTCATGGGTAACACAGGGTTCAAAGATAGCTCAACTTGCATTAAAGTTTGGAGCAAATGATTTGGGAAGCACAATGATTGAAGAGAATGTAGTAAGGGCAGCTGGGGTGGATTACCGTTTGAGTAAAGAGGAAATGATATCATTAATAGAAGATCTGGGTTTTGAGGCGATGCAGAGGGACTGTTATTACAATCTCCTCAATAGGGAGTGAACATGAAAGATAAAGATTATTGTGAAGATGATGATTGGAATGAAGAGGAATGGGAAAGATTCTTGCAAAAAGCTGATGTTCGCACTGCCAAATACCTTGAGTTGTTCGAAACGCTACAGAGCCATCCGGATTGTGACGATCTTATTGCCAAAGAGATGGGATGGAGCCATAAATATGGGAATTGTAACTATAACGATGAGTCATGTGACAATTGTTGGGGAAAAAACGAATGTCGTATATACGAGATAAATCAAATTTTCGATAATGCTATTGAAAATAACGAAGCAACGGAAAGTGATATTGAAGGTGTTAAGAATATTACTGCCTATAAAAAAAGTTACGAACTTTATATTAAGCTGAGTAGGTATTTTAAAAACCGTAAAGGAGTGGATACAGATGAAGATGTGTTAAGCGCTGTTTCTGCATCTTCCATAGTTCCCGCCAAAATAGCAGGAGGACATGGTATGGGATACGAAAGGGATTCATTATGTGGGAATATAGCGAATTGTAAACGCGCATTAAGAAATATCAGGATGTGTGTCTATTTGCTTGAAATAATAAGTGCAAAATTAACATTTCCCGAGGGTGACATTAACGTATTGATAAGTGAGGCAATAAAGGTTGAGCGTGAAGTACTCAGCCGGATTGAGGATCTACGCACAAGGGTGTGGTGGCGTTAAAATATAGGTTTGTCTCTTCTTGATTTTGTAAATTTTGCAAGAGTAAAGTCCTCGGTGTTCTTTGTCCGGCGCAACTGCAACCAGGACTTGATTTTTTCAAAAAGCCAAAACCAAAAACGCAAAACGATATTATTGCTTCTCTTATTACTCCTTAAATACCTTTTCAGGACAACAATGCTTTCCTTTCTTGACAACTTTCGTTGTAGATGATTTAATTGACCGGTTGCAAATACATTTAAAAAAACAAAAAAAAGGCAAAGGTGTAAACTATGAAAAAAAGCTCTTGTTTCCTATTATTTTTTCTCTTGCTCTCCCAAGTTGTTGTCGCAGAGGTTGAAACTGAAGCCGAAAAAGTATTAAAGTCATCTATTGGTGAGGTGTTTGAGATAATGCTAGATAAAGAGATGGCAATGGAGCAGAAGAAAAGCAATGTCACTGAGATTACAGGTGGCGTTTTTAATTTTTCATTAATGGCGAAATTATCTATTGGCAAAGCACATTGGTCTGAATTCAATGTAAAACAGAGGGATGAGTTTATAAGCCTCTTTACTGCGTCGTTTGAGGACTTTTATGTTGACAAATTAGACCTTTTCAGTAATGAGGAAGTTGTTTTTCAACCTGCGACAGTAGTGGAAAAGAAGAAAGTGCAGGTTCCGACAATTTTGTTGTCAAAGGGTAAGGAATATTCCATATTATACAAAATGTCCAATACCAAGGGCGGGTGGAAGATTTATGACATCACAATTGAAGGTATCAGTCTGATCCATACATACCGGTCTCAGTACAGCCATATCCTCAAAAGTGGGAAGCCTGAAGATTTGCTGGCGAAAATGAGAGAGAAAAATGAAGAGAATAAAGAAAATAAAGAATTATAACAGCAGTCTTCGTTTATAGTTTCTTACCATACTTATAACTACTTATCTTATGCAATCATCTCTGCTGAACTTCTACACCAGGTATATTCTAAATAAACCAATCATTGTTATTATTGTGTTGCTGGGAGTGTTCTCGTACCTTGGATTTAACGCTAAGAACTTTAGGATAGATGCCTCCGCCGATTCTTTGATACTGGAGAACGACAAAGATTTCAAATATTACCGTAAAATAAGCAAAACATACGGTTCGCATAGTTATATGTTTGTAACATATAAACCCGCTGGGGATCTTTTTTCCCCTGAGACACTTAAAAAGCTTGGTTCATTGCGGGATGAAATAAGGAAAATAGAGCGAGTTTCCACTGTTCTTACGATCCTTGATGTTCCACTCCTCAGAAATCCACCTGTTCCCATCAAAGAGTTAATCTCCAACATTAAGAACCTGGAGGATCCGAAAGTTGATTTACAACTTGCACGGGCCGAGATTGCTCGTAGCCCGATTTATCAAGAACTTTTGGTTAGTGCTGATATGAAGATGACTGCGCTAATGGTCCATTTTGCTGAAGATACGGAGTATGACAGGATTGTTTCCAGGAGAGGCGACCTCAGACAGAAGCTGTCCGACAATACAATCACTCCGTTAGAGCGTTCTGAACTTGTACAGCTTAAGCACGCTTATAGGGAGTGCAAAGTCCGTATGGATAAGGAGAGGCATCGTGATATCGCAGCCGTTCGTGGAATAATGGATGGTTATAGAGAGGATGCAGAGTTGTTCCTCGGTGGAATCTCAATGATTACGGATGATTTGATAACATTTGTTAAAAAGGATCTTAAAGTATTTGGAATTGGTATTGTTGTCTTTCTGATTGTTGCGCTTGGGGTTATTTTCAGAAAAATATGCTGGGTAGTTTTGCCAATACTTTGTTGTACTCTCTCTGTACTTTCAATGATAGGAATTCTCGGTATATTTGGGTGGGAGGTAACAGTAATATCATCTAACTTTATCTCCCTGCAGCTTATTATTACCATGGCATTAACTATTCACCTGATTGTCCGGTATAGAGAGTTGCAGATAGACAATCCGGAATGGTCTCAACGGGAGCTGGTGAAGGGGACTGTATTTTCAAAATTTGTCCCATGTTTTTACACTACTTTAACAACAATTGCCGGATTTGGCTCTCTACTGATTTGTGATATTTTACCTGTCATAAACTTTGGTCTGATGATGAGTGTCGGACTGGTAGTATCTCTAATAGTGACTTTTTTTCTTTTTCCTGCTATTCTGTGCCTGCTTCCAAAAGGTAAATCAATAGAGGAGAGGCAGTTTTGTAGCGGATTTACCCGCTTCCTGGCTAATACTACCCAGAATTATTCAAAAACAATATTTATTGCAACCGGTCTGTTGGTAGTGATGATAGTTGCCGGTATCTCAAGGCTGACTGTAGAGAATAGCTTTATAGATTATTTTCGGGAATCAACTGAGATTTATCAGGGCTTGAAGGTTATTGACCAGAATCTTGGCGGGACAACACCCCTGGACATTCTTGTGAGTTTTCAAGAGACAGATCAGGAAACTGACCAGGAAACTAGCGATACCTCTCCCTCAAATGGTGGAGCTGGTACCGGATCTATTGAAAAAATTGAAAGCGAGCTTGGTGAATTCGATGAATTCGATGAATTTGAAGAGGAGGATGATTCGGACAAATACTGGTTCACTGCTGATAAGATGGCCATAATTATGAAGGTTCATGATTATCTTGAGAGCTTGCCAGAAATTGGTAAGGTATTATCTCTTGGGACGATGTTGAAGATAGCTGAGGATTTTACTGATGGAGAACCTCTTGATGATTTTCAGCTTGCACTTCTTTATACTCAATTGCCTGATAATTTTAAAGACATGGCCCTCACACCTTATATATCAATTTCTGATAATCAGGCCCGTTTGACGGTGCGGATAAAAGACTCTTTGAAGGGATTAAAGAGAGACAACTTGCTTAAAAAGATTATGTCTGATATGGAGAACAAGCTTGGTATGCATGAGCACCAGTATCACCTGGCAGGTATGATGGTTCTTTATAATAATATGCTTCAAAGCCTTTTTAGCTCTCAAATATTAACTATAGGGTTTGTTGTTATTGCGTTAGTGGTAATGTTTACTGTGTTATTTCGTTCGATAAAGATAGCCCTGATTGCAATTATACCTAATATAATTGCAGCGGTTGCGGTACTTGGTGTAATGGGGTTGGTCGGTATGCCGCTTGATTTCATAACGATCACTATCGCTGCAATAAGTATTGGTATTGCAGTTGATGATACTATTCACTATATTCACAGGTTTAAGGAAGAGTATGGGGTTGATAGAAATTATATAAATTCAATGCATCGCTGTCACGGAAGCATAGGAAATGCGATGTACTATACCTCTCTTACGATTATTGCAGGCTTTTCTATACTTGTTTTATCAAATTTTATTCCTACTATTCTTTTCGGCCTTCTTACCGGTCTTGCCATGTTTATTGCACTGATTACTGCATTAACACTGTTGCCGCGATTAATAATAGTGTTTAAGCCTTTCGGGAAATAGGTCGCGCTGCAGGGCATGACCCATCAACACGGTGCTTGCGCATATATTTCGCTGGGGATTTTTGTCAGTAGTCTGCATGCGAAATATATGCGATACTGGGTGTTGGTAATTGCCTAAACCAATTGCACATACTTTGGCTAATTAACACCCTAATGGTATATAAAATAATAACTTAAATTCTTTATTAAACTTTTGTATACAAAAGTTTAATATTGGTATTATTATTGCGAACTATGTTGGAGATCTATTATAAGTGGCTTTGGCAAAAATTTATCGTAGCCAATTTAAATGGATTTTGTTAGAATCGGCGCGCAAGGTTTATAAACAGAACGTGATCTTGTAATTCTGTATATTATTAAGAAAAAAATTATCTTTAAATAATCGCTATAAAAACAGGAGTTAACAGATGAGGAAACTAGTTTTTTTGATGTTCTTTTTTGTCTTAACAATGTACACGTGTAATGTCTCTTTATTCGCAGAAGATTCTACTGCTTCAAGGGAGCAACCTGTTGTAAACGAAAGTGGCGGAGGAAAATTTGCTGAAGATACTAGCGATATAGGTGAGGACATAGATTATGTAGACATTTCGATGGATGCAACTTTTGTTAAAGATTCATTCCAACCTTATAACAGGGCAATGTTTACTTTTAATGATAAACTGTACTATTACTTCTTCAGGCCTTTATCAAAAGGCTACAAGATCGTTGTGCCTGAGGTGGCTCGAGTAGGTGTCAGGAATTTCTTTACAAATGTTAGAATGCCAGGTCGTTTTTTCAACTGCATCTTTCAAGGTAAGTTTAAGGGTGCTGGTACGGAAGTATTGCGCCTTGTTATTAATTCTACCATAGGCGGTGCCGGATTTACTGATCCTGCAAAGAAATACTTTAATCTGGAAATACAAGACGAAGACTTTGGACAGACTCTTGGTAGTTACGATCTGGGAGCAGGGTCTTTTCTTGAGTTACCGTTCATGGGTCCATCCAATGTGCGAGACGCTTTCGGGCTTTTAATAGACACTGCGCTTGATCCGGTAACGTTTCTGACTCTTATCAGCCCATATGCAGCTGTAGGTGCGAAGGCTTATATTGCCGTCAATGACCTTTCTATAGATAAAGGGGACACTTATGAGGGTCTGGTGGAGCAGGCTATAGATCCTTATATTGCCGTCCAGGATGCATATACACAGAACAGAGCAAAGAAAATAAAAGAGTAATCAGGATTCGGGTTCGTCTAAAGAGTCTGCAATTATTTCTATTTTCTTTCTTCTGTTTACAAGATAAATGAATAGGAAGGTTATGCTTGCAATTAGAGATCCGAGTATTGTTACTCTTTTCTCTACAGTATTAACCGCTGCGAATGCCTCTTCTTCATCGATCTCAACTAATAACGCCCAATTGACAAATTTAAGATCTAGTGGAGTATACGCACTCAACACTGGGATTCGTCGATAGTCTTTTATTATTCTTTCTCCCGTTATTCCGTCTAATGCATCTCTTGTTGCTGCAGTGTCCACTTCTTTCTGGAGTATGGTAGGTTCTTCAACAAATCTGGAGTTTGATCTCATGTAACTGTCGTCGCCTACAAGGTACATCTCTCCTGTCTCTCCCAAGCCTTCTCTCTTTGTCATGATAGAATCTAAATGAGAGAAAGGGATTTCGATCACTAATACACCCAACAGCATTTGTCCGTCGTATACGGGTGAGGCAAAGTAAGAGGTAAATTCACCCAGTTCTTCCTGCCATGTATAGTCCTCAAATGCTATTCCGTCTAAGCCGTTTGCATAGATCTGGCCTATACTGAATTGCTTATATCTGCCGGTAGCTAAATTAGTCCCTGTAAACTCCTCTCTAATCGTGGAATACATCACATCTCCGTCGTTATCAATAAAGTATAGGTTTACATAGCCGTAGTCGGTTAAATAGTATTCCATCAAAGGTTGGTAAAGTTCAGATATCTTAATGTATTGATCACCATCCAAACCTGAAGCGTGAAATGCCTTTGACAATCTGGAAAAAGCTTGTCCGATTACAGGATTTCTTGAGAGGACGTTGATGTCTCCAAATCTCTCCTGAAAATAAGTTTCTATCTGATGTTTTAGCAGCCCTCTGACGGTAACAAGATGATTAAAAGCAGCAGATTTTACTGCAGTTTTAAGATACTTATAGCTTACTAGTGGAAGAGTGACTAGGAAGATAGAAAATGCTATTCCAATCGTAAGAAAAATCTTTTTAGCGTTCATTAAATATTATTTAGGTAGTAAAAATTGCAAGATTGGCTTTGCCAAAATAGAAATAAAAAGAGGAATGAATATAACATTGACAGCAGGAATTCTCCAATAAAAAATTTAAATCTGGTGGCTCTAAACCCTTTAACAGCCTTCTCCGGAAATAATTATGCTATGGATTGAGATAGTGTAGAATAGACATAATTCAAACTGATATTTAATACTTTTAACAATTTGCTTGATCAAATTATTTAACATTAATAGAATAGTCGGTGTATCGATCTCTCTGGAAGTCTTGGCGGAAAATTAACTATAAATATGAGATCCACTAAATGAGGCATAAGATAAATTTTACAACCAGCCCTGGTGGGCTATTAGGAGCTAATTTACAATGAAGGTGCTGGTAATTGGAAGTGGTGGAAGGGAGCATAGTCTTGTCTGGAAGATAGCACAGTCTCCACTGGTAAGTAAGATATTTTGTGCGCCCGGTAATCCTGGTATTTCAGAGCTTGCTGAATGTGTTGATATAGCCGCAGATCAAACGGGACGGCTTTGTAAATTTGCGGTTAAAGAGAATATAGACCTTACGGTTGTTGGGCCAGAGGCGCCTTTAGTAGACGGGATTGTGGACACTTTCAATAAATACAAATTGAAGGTTTTTGGGCCAGATAAAAAGGCAGCAATTTTGGAAGATAGCAAAGTTTTCTCAAAATGTCTTTTGAAAAAACATGGCATACCAACTGCCGACTTTAAATGTATTGATGACTATCAATATGCCAGGAGCTATATTTTATCTAGAGAGGCGCCAATAGTAGTAAAAGCAGATGGATTGAGTAAGGGTAAAGGAGTGTTTGTCTGCAAAACTACCGATGAAGCGCTGCATGCAATTGACTCTATCATGAAGGATAAAGTGTTTGGTAGTGCGGGAAATCAGGTGGTGATAGAAGAGTGCCTGATAGGAGAAGAGATATCTCTGTTGGCATTTACAGATGGGAGAAATATTGTTGCTATGGAAAGTTCCCAGGACCATAAGACTGTTTTTGACGGAGATAAAGGCCCAAATACGGGGGGTATGGGTGCGTACTCGCCTGTTCCCATTATGACTAGTGAATTGTATCTTCGGATAGAGAGAGATATACTTGTGCCAACAGTTCATGCAATGAATAGAGAAGGAAGGCCATATAAAGGTGTTATTTATATTGGCCTGATGATAACCTCTTCCGGACCCATGGTATTAGAATTTAATGTCCGTTTTGGAGACCCGGAGGCCCAGGTAATACTCTCTCGAATGAAAAGTGATATCGTTCCAATAATGTTGGCTACAATTTCTGGAGAATTGGACAAGGTAGACTTGGAGTGGTTTCCAGAGGCGTCTGTTTGCGTTGTAATAGCTTCTGGTGGCTATCCGGGTAGTTACGACAAGGGGAAAGGCATTACCGGCTTGGATCTATTAAATGATCAAGACGGTATATCGGTTTTTCATGCCGGTACGAAATCAGTAGACGGTAAGATCGTAACAAATGGGGGCCGTGTACTGAATGTTGTTGCTTGTGGAGAAGATATAGAGGCCGCACAGAAAAAGGTATATGAAGCTGTGAGTAAAATATCATTTGACGGGGCACATTATCGCAGGGACATTGCAAGTAAGGCGATAACCTGATAATGGAAATTGTCAATTCCCGACATAGATTTACACAGATATATGCCCGGCTTTGTCATTCCTATGGACACTCATATAACAGTTTCTTCAAATACTTTTTTTCTTAAACGGAAGCGAAATCAGTTTAATATACGTCTAATTTATTCCGGTTTCTCAAGTTCGCAAAATAAAAATGAATGATAGCAGGTTGTCGATCAAAGACATAGCTGGGAAATTTAGCAGGGGGGCTAAGAGTGCTTCTGAAGAGATCAAGGAACGGTTACCTGTCTATATTGAACTATTAAAAACACTTGTCAGGCTGGGCAAAAATATTTCACTTGATGTCGACAATGGTGTTCTCAAGGTCAGGGAGCGCTTTGTCAATGATTACCTGAACGAAGTGTCCATTGAAGATAAGGGCTTGCAGTCAATCAGGGTTTCTTGTAAGGATGGGAATGCCTCTTTTTCAATAGAGTTAAAGAAATTTCTTTTTGATGGGGTAATAGAGGTGCCGTTTACAGTTGAACACTTTGTTTTCAATAAGAACAAAAGGAGTGTCACCTTTAAATTCGGCGAAAAGAAAATAGATAGAGTGAAAAATTACTATTCAAAGATTTTATTCTGGTTTAGCTTGTCGGTCATCAGCGTATTTTACGATAAAGGAGATGGTATAAAAAAGAATTTTTTCTGTCAGGATTCACTTACTGTTAATCCTGACGGCACACATACTATCGATCTTAATAAGATTCCGGAGTTAAGCGAATTGTTTAAAAAAAATGTAGTTAATATCAGATACTGGGACATGATTTCAATGGATAAACTGTCGTTTGAAAAAGGACTGATAACACTAAGACTCTCACGTAGATTGACAAACATCTTAAGGAGTGCTATCGGGATTATTGAAGTACTACCGAAAGGCCGGTTTATCAGGCCCCTGCTAAACCGGTTCTGAAAATCGCACTTGACAAATTAATATATATATATATAAATGGGGCTTAATTTTTTCACCACTAGATAGCAGTAAGAGTTAAGAGTTGTAAGAGTAATTTAAGGCAATGTTGAGGTCATGGTACTTGATTGTCCGTCCATTTAATTAAGGCTGGCAGTAAACAATCGCCACAAATTATTCTTTATCTTTCTACTTAAGAAAGGGGGGGTAGAGAATGGAAGCATTTGGACGACATCTTCTAGTTGAGATGTGGGATTGTAACAGGGAAATCCTTGATGATGCTGAAAAGATAACACAAATTATGTGCGATGCCGCAGGTGATGCTGGCGCAACCGTAGTCAAATCAATACACCACGAATTTGATCCTCCGGGAATAACAGCTGTAGCTATCTTATCAGAGTCACATATTTCAGTCCACACATGGCCTATAGAAGGTTACGTAGCCGTTGATATATTTACTTGCGGGACAGTAGCCGACCCTCAACTGGCGGTGAAAAGACTGTTGGATGAGTTTGGGCCCAAAGACCACACCTCTTTGGAGATTAAGAGAGGCTCTCCATATATTAAAGAGACAATGCTGTCTAAAGTCCATTCTGTAAATGTGTAATAACCGTTACGGTTGGGTATTAAAATCCTCGGCGTCTTTTGTCCGGGGAAACGACGCGGATACACCTTCATTTTACGGTATTGACATATTGTTATTAGAGTTAGATCGATAAGATTTTTAAAGTAACAACTAGGTTAGGGGAGATAAACTGAAAAAAGAGATTCCTTCACGCTGGATTTACGATTACTTCAGTCCATATGAAGTCCACAAACACGCTCTAAAGCAGACACTATATCATGGGCATTCAGAATATCAGGAGATTGTGATTGCAGAAACTGAGTGTTTTGGTAGGTGCTTAATCCTTGATAACGAATTTCAATCGGCTGAGCGGGATGAGTTTATCTATCACGAAGCTATGGTGCAACCGGCCATGGTCTTACATCCGGATCCCAAAAAAGTGGCCATTATTGGTGGTGGTGAGGGAGCTGCAATTAGAGAAGTCCTCAATCACAAGAGTGTTGAGATGGCGGTAATGGTGGATTTGGATGAAAAGGTTGTGGAGTGTGCAAAGAAATACCTGCCGACCTTTCATAATGGTAGCTTTTCTGATGAGAGGGCCACACTCCTGTTTGAAGATGGCCGAAAGTTCCTGGAGGAGACTGATGTTACATTTGATGTGATAATTATTGACATTACATGTCCTCTGGAAGCAGGACCCGCGTACAAGCTGTTTACCAAAGAATTCTATGAACTCGTAAAACGAAAGCTTACACCACAGGGATTGCTATCAGTCCAGGCGAGCACTGTTTCTCATACAGCCTTAACCACGTATTCTATAATTAGCAGAACTCTAAGTGAGGTGTTTACCAATGTATTCCCTTCTGTAGCGCATATTCCTTTTTTTGCCATGCTTTGGGGATTCTGTCTGGCTACAAACGATGTGAATCCTGCTCAGATAAGTGGAGCGGAGATAGACCGCAGGATTTCTGAAAGGCTCACGAGAGAACTGAGGTACTATGACGGTATTACCCACCAGGCACTCTTCAATGTCCCGAAATATGTAAGAAAAGCGCTGGAAGAACAGACACACATCAATCTGGATGACAAACCGCTTATGGAGCAATTTCCGGGCTTGTCTAAGCAAGTCATTTAATAACCCTTCAGCAGATCCTCTGAACAATCGTGTAGAGTGTATTAAGGCTCTCAGGTCGAGTCCACCGAAAACTGCTTACAATGCCCTCCATTGCCCCCGCCGCGAACTCAAGCATCAGCAGGTATTTTGACTTGGATCGGTACAGACAAATTCGTTACTGGTATCTCTGGAAGGTCTTTAAAGAAATGTTCTAAACAAAAATTAATACATTGGCTTTTATTTCACAGGCTACAGAATTCGAAGTATAAGATTCCAGCATGATACAATCCATGCCAGGCGTTGTACCAACTGAGTGACGAGAGATGGAAGAAAGTGAATTGCCAATAACGTTTGATACAAGAAAGTGATGTTATCGTCTAATTCCAGACTTGTACTGTAAAGCTAAATTCTAGTTTTCTCCTTGATTTTAATGTTTAGCCTTCTTATCATAATTACCAAATCTGTAAAATCTTCAAATTTGACATATCTCACAGACATATAAACCATCAGATGATGGATATACTTTCATAAAGGCAAAAACAGTGCACCAGGGATTTTTATTAAAATGTATCCATTGTTTCACTATTACA
Source organism: Candidatus Scalindua sp. (assembly GCA_021777035.1). Taxonomy (GTDB): domain Bacteria; phylum Planctomycetota; class Brocadiia; order Brocadiales; family Scalinduaceae; genus Scalindua. The sequence goes on from JAIQZR010000196.1 coordinate 19,321, forward strand.
TTACTCGAGTATTACAATTTGTATATTTTTAAAGAGTGTCATTATAATATGACATAGTTTGATAATATTTAGAGGTAGGCCCAGCCAATAACTATAATCGCAGGAATTAAAAATGCAAAATAATCCAACACACAAAAAGCAATTCATAACTATCTTTATCAGCATAATTGTGCTCACATTGTTTATCAATCCGTATTATTATCATGTATATGCAGATTACGCGGAAACATCTGTACAATTATTACAGAAAAAAATTGATTATATCTGGATTATTGTTGCCGCCAGTATGGTTTTTTTCATGCAGGTAGGGTTTACCGCATTTGAAGCAGGTTCGGTACAGGCAAAGAACGCCATAAGCGTTTCCACAAAGAATATATTGAATTTCCTTGTAAGTTCCATCGCTTATTTTATCGTAGGGTTTGGGCTCATGTTTGGATTAAGCTATGAAGGTTATATGGGCATTAATAATTTTCTTTTAAACGGTATTGATGTCCATCTAAATACATTAGGGTATGCCTTTGTGTTTTTCCAACTGGTATTTGCGGGTACTGCAGCCACAATTATATCCGGAGCATTCGCGGAAAGAGCAAAACTTTTGACCCACATATGTACAACTATTTTTGTAGTCTGCCTGATTTACCCTGTCTTTGGCCACTGGGCATGGGGGCACCTATTTCATTTCAATCAACATGGTTGGCTTGGGAAGTTAGGTTTTATAGACTTTGCAGGTTCTACCGTTGTTCATTCTATAAGTGGTTGGGTCGCTTTATCAGGCGCCATTATTCTTGGCCCAAGACTGGGCAAGTTCAATTCTGATGGCACAGTAAACAGGATGCATGGACACAATCTGCCTCTGGCGACATTAGGTACTTTTTTCTTGTGGTTTGGTTGGTTTGGGTTTAATGGAGGTTCTCTTTTACGAGCAGATACAAGTATTGGATTAGTTATTATTAATACAACCCTTTCCGGGTCAGTTGCGGGTGTAGCCGTTGCAATTTATGGAAAGCTGAGAAATAAAAGGCTGGATGCGGCAGAGATTCTTTTAGGAATTATGGGTGGTCTCGTTGCCATTGGAGCAGGTTGTAGCAGAGTAAGTTCCGTATATGCGTGTATTGTTGGATTGTGCGCGGGTATTATTGCAATGCTGGCTAAAGACTTTATTGAAAAGATATTAAAAGTGGACGACCCTGTGGGGGCTGTTCCCATCCACGGTTTTTGTGGAGCATGGGGTACTTTAGCCGTCGGGCTGTTTACTCCTGTATCTGAATTTTCAATGTTAAATTCTAACAGACTTTTACAAATAGGAGTTCAATGCCTGGGAATTATTGTAGCATTCGTCTGGGCTTTTCCGTTAGGTCTTTTGTTTTTTTGGTGCCTTAAGAAATTTGTTGGTATCAGGGTCAGCACAGAAGAAGAAACAAAGGGATTAAATATTAGTGAATATACTGATGTTACTTCGTGGCTTGACTTTGTTAAAATCACAAAAGTCCAGGACATGAATGCCGCGTTACAAGATAAAATAAAAGAAAGAACAAAAGAACTGGAAAATATAAAGAAAAATCTAGAAGAAGATGTGAGGAAACGGACTTCGGAATTAGAAGAGTCACGAGATGAGTTTAAGAAAAAAGTAGGACAATTAGAGAACTTTGAAAAAGTTGCTATCGGAAGAGAATTAAAAATGAAAAAAATGGAAGCAGAACTAAAAAACTTTGAAAAATTAAATCATAAATAATTTATGAAGCTGGAAACTAAATGTATCTTGTCAATCGGTCTTTTTATAACATTGGTATTGGGGGCCAGCTTTACGTGGATCATTAAAAGGCAAGACTATTTATTAAAAGAAGAAATAAAAAAACAAGCAAAGGTACTTGTTGAACAGATAGAAATTACCTACAACTATTTATCAGAAGTCCAGGATGATATTAATGCCAGTATTATGGATGAGAAGACTGGTTTAAATCATTTGCATCCTTCAAATATTGGTATGGAAATTTACAACCGTATCTGTAAAAACACGCCATATACGGTTAAGCTGCTAACCCTGAGACACAGCAGATCAGATAATACTCCTGACGATTTTGAAACAGCCGTCTTGAGAGAAATGGAAAAGCAAAAACCACAAGACGCATATTGTGATGAAACGTCAGGCACTGGAGATGAGAAATTATTTCGTTATATCGCTCCGCTCTATATAGAGGATGCCTGCCTCAAGTGTCACGGAGACCCACATGGAAGCACAATCAACTCTGAGCGCAAGATGGAGACATATAATGCTGGTGATTTGTGGGGAGTAATAAGTGTACTAGCTCCTTTAAGGCCAATTGAAGCAAGTCTGAAAGCAAATGTAATAATAGTGAGCGGTGTTGCGTTAGTTTCAATCTGTGTAATTGTTTTTTTTACGTACATATTAGTTTTAAAGTTGATTACAAAACCTATATCAAAGATATCTCGCGTGATGACAGCTATTGCCAATGGCGATCTTGATAAGAGAATAAATATCTCTTCCAGGGATGAAATAGGAAAGTTAGTTACCTCAATAAATAAAATGACAGAAGATCTACAGAAGACTACCGTGTCTAAGACCTATGTAGATAACATCATTGAAAGCATGATAGATACGTTAATTGTAGTAGATCAAAATGGTAATATAAAAACAGTAAATAAATCAACGTTAGATCTCTTAGGTTACGAAGAAACAGATTTGATCGGTAATGATATAAATATGGTCCTTAATGATAAAGACAATCCCATTGCGAACCGGGGCTGGAGTGATATTTGGAAGGAAGATGCATTAATGGATTATGACATTATCTATCGTACTCAAAAAAGCGAAGAGATACCTATGAATTTCTATGGGCGTATAATGCGTAATAGTGATGGGGGAGTGGCTAATATTGTTGGTGTCGCCAGAGACATGAGGCAGACAAAAAAGCTCATAAGTGAATTGTCAGACTTTAAAGAAGCAACTTTGTACATGCTGGGTGACCTTGAAAAGGCTCGCGTAGAACTTGAGAGAGAAGAGAAAAAACTGGACATGATAGTAACGGGGGTCGGAGCTTACTTGTGCCTCATAGATAGAGAAATGAAGATTACGTGGGGCAACAAACCATTCGAGAAGAAGTTTGGTATGGTAAATGATTTTAAAAAGGATGCCTGTAATAAAATTTTCGGATGTGGCAATGTGCCTCCTGAGGACTGTACGACAAGACGCGTATTTATGAGCGGTAAGATAGAAGAAACGAAAAGGTTGGTAGTTGGCAGAGATAATGAAAAAAAATATTATCATTTTCTCGGCTCACCGATTAAAGACGATCAAGGCAATATCACACATGTACTTGAGTTGGTCCAGGATATTACCAAAATATGGCAGATGGAACATCAGAAGGAGATTATTTACAACATCAATAGAATTATTACTTCTGGTCTTATGTCAGATATGTTTAAGTCCATAAGTAACGAGCTCAAACGAATTATTGAGTTTGATAGGATTAGTATTGCCCTTCTCGATGAAAAAACACAAAAGTTTGAGGTTATGGCAGTAGATAAATCATATGACGACACAGCAATGAATGAGGGTGATTGGTTTCCAAGAGAAGGGAGTTTATTAGATCAGGTAACTTTTACCGGAAGCCCATTTATTGTGAAGGATACTTCAAAAAGCAACTTCTGGTCAGATCATATGTTACTCAAAGAAGGTGTAAAGTCTCGACTTGGTTTTCCACTTGAATATAAAGGTATCATTATTGGAACGATTAACCTTGCAAGCTTAAAAGAAAACAACTTTTCTGAATATCATTTCACAATATTAGAGCAGATTGCCTTGCAACTGGCCATTGCCATAGAAAATGCCAGATTATTTGCAAAAACAACTGAGTCGGAGAAAAGGTATAAAGACCTTTATGACAATGCCCCTGACATATATATAACAAACGACGAAAATGGAATTATAAACAATTGTAATAAGATAGGCGCAGAGATTTTAGGGTACACCACAGACGAACTAATCGGAAGGCATATCTTCGATTTTCAAACTGAGAAAAACAGGAATGTTATGGAAAAATTGTTACCCAAACGTTTAAGTGGACAGCTCGTAAAAGGATTAGAACTGCAACTGGTAAAAAAAGATGGAAGCGTTATAGATGTTAGCTTGAACGATAATCATATATGTGACGATAGCGGTAAAATAATCGCTATCAGGTCCGCTTATAGGGATATGACCGCAAAGAAAAGTTTGGAATCACAACTTTTAGAGGCGGAAAAATTAGCCTCGACAGGGAGAGTGGTTGCGAGTGTTGCGCACGAGATCAATAATCCACTGGAAGGGATTGTAAATTACCTGCAATTGCTCCTTGAAAGAATGGAGGGCCAAGACGAGAAAAAGAGATATGTGGAGCTTGTCATGGAAGGTATTTACCGGATAGCAGGTATTGTCAGGCGTTTATTAGACTCTAATCTGAATATTTTAGAAGAAGCTGGTGATCATGATATTAATCATCACATACAAAATGTTGTAAAGCTGTTACAAGGAAAGCTTTCTCAAAATAGAATAACTGTAAAGCAATTATTTAGCAAAAAATTAACTAAGGTAAGATGTCATCCTAACCGGTTAGAACAGGTATTCACAAACCTTATACTCAATTCAGTAGATTCAATGGCCCATGGTGGAATTATCAAGATAACTACGCAAGTTAAAGATAATGATCTACAGATCGAGTTTGCAGATAATGGATGTGGAATACCACAAAAAGATGTTACAAACATTTTTGAGCCCTTTTTTAGTACGAAAAAAGGAACCGGCACAGGATTGGGTTTGTGGATTTGTTACAATATAATAGCTGAACACTCTGGGAAAATTAGTGTTAGAAGCAAACTTAATAAGGGGGCAGCTTTTCAGATACTACTGCCCCTGTAAAATCTTGACGAATTACTTTGTTTATGCTGCAATTCAGAATACAGATTATTATTTATATTGTATATTAAATGACCTGTCATTGCCATGTTGCAGGAAAGCAATTGCCTTTACGTCCTTATATTCTTCGTCATCGGCAATATATTCAAGGCTTTGAGTATCCTTAGCGAGATCAACAATCGTGTCAAAAAGCCATCTTTCGTATGGGAGTGATGTAAGCTCCAACAGTTCAGTGGCAACAGTTTGCGATATCTCGCCGTCTCTCCAGCGCCTGGCAATGCTGCTTATTTCCTGATAAAGATTCTCTTTGGCAGAAAACATGCAATACTGGTATCTCTTGTTATCAACAATTTTATCTATTGTGATATCTGGTTCTGAATAAACTGATTGTTCAAAACCTACAATTTTTATGTTTTCCTTAATGTTTTCCATGACTAAGCTCCTTGTGAAAATGTAATTAAAACAAATTTTAATTTGTAGCTGCTTGGATATAATAGCAACAAGCATGCCAGTTGTCAACTGCACACACTTAACTTGCTGTAATATAAGGTGTTATGCTTTTGCATATTTTATATAGATTTTTAAGAATGGTTCAATCTGGCCATTTTCCAAGAAGACTCAAGGGAAACGGCAGAAATCAGCCTTTTGATTAATTTTAAGTGAGGTTATTAACCAATGACGAAAAATGAAAAGCAGATATTGGTAGTGGAAGATGATGAATATGTTCTTGGTAGTATTAAAAGTGTTTTGGAAGACGAAGGGTATAACGTCAAAACAGCATCAAACGGTTTAGAGGGGCTTAAATTCTATAGAAAAGCACCATATGCTTTGGTTGTTTCGGACCTTAAAATGCCACAAATGGATGGGTTTGAATTATTAAAGCAATTAAAGGACGAGTACCCGGACGTCTCTTTAATTATGATGACAGCATATGGTAGCGTTAGAATTGCCGTTGAAGCAATGAAGATTGGCGCATATGATTATCTCACTAAACCCATTTCTGCAGAAGAGTTGAGGTTAGTTGTCAAACGTGTTTTTGAAAAACAAAACCTAATTAGAGAGAACAAGGCATTACGTAAGGAACTTGAAGAGAGGTTTGGCTTTGATAATATAATAGGGAAGTCACACAGAATCCAGCAAGTTTACGATATTGTTACGCAAGTGGCAAACACAGATGCTACTATCTTAATAACAGGCGAAACTGGGACAGGGAAAGAACTTGTAGCACATGCAATTCATCACAATAGCAACAGGAAAAACTCCCCCTTTGTTGTCATGAATTGTAGTGCTTTACCAGAAACTTTACTGGAAACTGAACTTTTTGGACATGAAGAAGGCGCTTTTACAGGTGCCATAAAACAGAGGACTGGCAAATTTGAACATGCGGATAAAGGAACTGTCTTCTTCGATGAGATGAGTAACCTGCCTCTTTCTATGCAAGCGAAGCTCCTCAGATTATTACAGGAGAAATCTTTTGAAAGGATTGGTGGGAACCAAACTATAAAGGTTGATGCAAGGGTTGTTGCGGCTACAAATAAAGATCTAAATAAATTATCAGAAGAAGGAAACTTTAGAAAAGATTTATATTACCGCTTAAACGTTGTTCCAATACAATTGCCTCCATTACGAGAGAGGAGAGAGGATATCCCGTTACTCGTATCTCACTTTATCGAAAAATATAATAAATCTTTCAAGAAAGATATTAAATCTATTTCACAGAATGCCCTTACTATTTTAATGTCTTACTACTGGCCTGGCAATGTCAGGGAACTTGAAAACTTGATTGAGCGAGCGGTAATTATGATGAAAGGTCATATAATCAATGAAGTAGACCTATTAATTCCCACAAAAAAGCAACAGGAAGAAGGGTTAAAAGAAATTTTAGATGGTAGACTCACAGATAGTAGTTTAGAAGAATTCCTATCACATTGTGAGGAAACATATATAACCAAACTTTTAAAACGATATAAAGGACGTATCGACTCCTCTGCTAAAATATCTGGCATAGACTCAAAAACCCTTTACCGCAAAATGAAGAAATACGATATAAACAAAGACAGTTTCAAAGATTAATCTCTCTGGGTTTAATTCCTCGCAGTTTGCTGCGGGGCAGTTTAATTATTTTGCTAAATTTGAGAAAATTCAAAGCCAGGATTATCCCACGTCCGTCCGCATACAAAATTGGCATTAGCCCAGCAGGGAGTCGTTCCTCTCTCAGAATACGATGCAGCATGAAGAACCTATTAGTATCGCAACACATTAACACAGCACTTTTCCATATCTTCAAAGAACAGAACAGTAGTTTTTAGTGCATTAATGCCTGAAACTATCACTCATGCCCGATTTCTTATAAGGCGTTATGCTTTGCATACTTAGACTTTGTTTATCTTAAACCGTCTCTTCTTTAGGGTGTTGTTGCCCGAATTACACATTTTTAATATTTGTTGGGAAAGCATTTTTTTTATACAAATAAGTCTAATGTTGAAGGCGGCTTAGGAAGATCCTAAACCGCCTTTTTTCTTTAATTTTGACAGTGGTACCTCTCTTGCTCTACAACAGCACATCAAAGAGCATAACATTTCTAATTCAAAATTTGTTTAAGGAAGGGAGTAGACCGTGAAGAGAGTAACCGCATTTATAAAGCCAATGGCAGTGGAAATACTAGAAGAATATTTTGAGAGGATAGGTTATCCAGTACTAAAGATGTGTATAAAGGATGACAGCCCGGTTACTGCCAGGACTATTTTCTGGCGAGATGAAGAGTACATCGTTGACTTAATTAAAAATGTGAAGATAGAAATTATTCTAGAAGAAAATGTTGTAGAAGAAGCAGTACAAAATATTAGTGAGCATTTATACGGAAAAGATGAAAATGATTATAAATACGATTACGCGTTACGGTTGAAGTCAAGCATGGTTAAGGATAACATTATAACGAAAGATGGTAGATGGGTATCCTTGCCGCAAAAGCAACAACAAGTTATTCAGGAAGAGGAACCTGTTACAGAACTGCAAGATGCTTTGGAAGTTGTTGATGTCTGACATTAACTATTGAATTTAATAAATACCTTTGGGAGAGAAAAAAATGAAGAAAATAGAAGCGATTATTCGGCCGCAACGTTTAATGGCAGTTAGTTCCATGTTATATGAAATTGGAATAATTGGTATGAATATTAGTGAACTCAGAGGACATGGAAGCGAAATTGGTGCTGTGCAGGTATGGAGAGGTAGAGAATATAAGGTAGATATGCATGAAAAGACAAAAATCGAGGTTGTCGTCTCTGAATCAGATGTTGAGTCAGTAGTGAACATAATTCTCAAGGAGGCAAAAACCGGTGTAATTGGAGATGGAAAAATATTTATAACACACATAGAGGCGGCTTACAGAATACGTTCGGGTGAGAAGTGGGAAGATGCCGCTACTGCTGCTACAAAAGGACGGGTTGTTAAAATGTCGGCAAAAAAACAAAAAAAAGTTTCAGCAATGGTTGAATATCTTGAGACAGAAGGTGTTTTTTGAAGTGCTATGTTCTTCAACGCTAATCGATAATTGTCAATCATTCAATAATATAAGAATTAAAAAAAGGAGGCTTCAGTGCAAAAAATATTAAGTAGTAGAGTAAAGATTTTTGGTTTAGTCATGTTATTTAGTGTGTCAATACTTTTCTTCTGGGTAAGTTGTGCACAGGCCAGTGATCCCAATGGAGCGTTTACATTTACTAAAAGCCTCGAAGGGTTGACGACTTCAGGCAATTTTGTATGGATACTGATGGCGGCTTTTCTTATTCTTTTTATGCAAGCGGGGTTTATGTTGTTGGGTGGCCTTGTTCGCTCTAAAAACATGCTCAGCTACATGACCCATTGCTTCATGGCTACAACTGCAGGTGCCTTTATTTTCTGGCTCTTCGGTTTTGCACTTATGTTTGGCGGCTCTCATCTGGCGCCTGGTCTTGGAAAAGGTAATTCCTTTATTGGTTACGGAGGTTTTCTACTTTTAGGTGAAACATATGACGTAAAAACAATTCTACTCTTTATTTTCATGGCGGTTGTTGCAACTTTTATCGGCAGTATTATAGCTGGCGCTGTGGCAGAAAGGATTAAATTTTCTGCATTTTTGATTTCATGCTTTTTGGTATATGCATTTGTTTATTCATTTTATGGCCACTGGATATGGGGAGAGGGTTGGCTGGCAGAGTTGGAATTCGGGGTCGGAGTTAAGGACTTTGCGGGGTCGGGAGTGGTTCATGCAATTGGAGGTATATGTGCCTTTATGGGTGCATGGGCATTAGGCCCAAGAATCGGGAAATTTAATTCGGACGGTTCTTCCAATCACATACCAGGACATAACATCGCCTATGTGCTTATTGGCACGATTATTTTAGCCTTTGGATGGCTTGCTTATGATGCAGGCAGTACCCTTGCTATCTCAGAGTTGAGGTCTTCAATCATTGCAGCCAATACCTTTCTCGCCGGTATTTCAGGAGCCATCATTGTCGTCTTATATACTTACATAAAAAATAAAAAAGCGGATATAGCGGAAGCCTGTAATGGCGCATTAGGAGGGTTCGTGGCCGTTTCTGCATCATGCGCGTACGTTGCACCATGGGCAGCCGTTATAATAGGACTGATAGGTGGCCTATTAATGTGTGCAACTGTGTGGTTGGTTGAACAGAAATTTAAAGTGGACGATCCACTTGGCGCAGTGTCCGTACATGGAGCTAATGGGTTATGGGGACTTCTTGCCGTAGGGATTTTTGCTGACGGCTCATATGCTGGAGTAAGTGGTTTGATAACTGGTTCAGGTGGACAGTTCATTGCCCAGCTTATTGCCTTTGGTACCGCCATAGCGTGGGCAGGTGTACTTGGTTTTGGCATTTTCTTTGGACTGAAACATACTATTGGTATCAGGGTGTCTGAAACGGAAGAACTTGATGGACTGGATATTGTTATCCATGGTACTCAGTGTTACCCACCGGATGGTAAATATATTGAGGATATTGATACTGTAGTTCGTAAGCATATTAGGTTAGGTGAGTTTGTACAGTAACGTTAATAGCTATTTTCTAATTGACTGCGGGGAATGATAAGACAAGAAAGTGCCTTTAATTTCCTCTCTCCGCTCCCATTCCCTCCTCTTTTCACGAGGAGGGGATTTCAGTTTTCTTGTAATACCGGTAATTTAACAAGTAAAAGGAGCAGTGAACAATGTGTAAAACTTTAATGATAGTAGAACATAATCAATCTTTTCATTATATTTATGAAACAATGTTAGCAGGAAAAGATTATGAAATCATTCATACGTATGATGGATATGAAGCATTGTCAAATCTAGAGACAAAGAAGCCTGATTTGATTATTCTTGATATTTTATTAGGTGAAATTACTGGTGATACGCTTTTTCTATACCTAAAGGGTATGCCTGAATATGCAAGTATTCCATTTATTATGATCAGTGACTTCCCATCATGTAATTTAGAAAACTTAAAGGACATGGATCCAGGACTTGTGTTTCTTGAAAAAACGCACCTAACAAGAAATAGATTGCGTGAAGAGGTAGATCATATACTAATTGAGAACGTTTCACACTAAGGCGAACTAATAGCCTCAAAGATACTTTTCTCTTTGTCGTTGATGGAGAGGCAAAAGGTATAGGGCAGTATGTGGACTTTTCATTAAAATTGTGTATACGGAATATTTTTTGAAAAGTTAAGATAAGGAGAGAAAATGAGAAATTTATTGATAGCAGTAATAACTATTTTGGGGGTTTCTTTATCCATTACTTCCTGTAAAAAACCAGAGGAAGTGAATGTCGAAAAAGTTGAGAACATACAAAATGAATATCTTACAGATTTCAGATTAGTCAAGGAAATGAAAAAAGCTGCTATGGCAATGAAGAGATTGAGCAGAGGAGTGAAAGATAATGATTGGATGGAAATAGATATATGGACACATGAAATTAAAGAAGGTATCGGCGATAAGTGTGTGGAACTTTATAGGGCTGAAAACAATGATGTTCCAAGTGAGTTCCTAGCTTCGCGTGATAAATTTGCCAGTGCGGTAGACAATCTAATACTTTGTAGCAAGAATCATGATGACAGTAATTCTAAACGAGATTATGATATGCTGAAAGAGTCTTGTGATGAATGCCATGAAATATTTAAAAAGGAATTGGAAGGTGAATTGAAAGTTAATAATACAACAAACACTTCTCCAACAACCAAGTAGGTTTTTTAGTAATAATATATTAAGAGAAAGAAGGGATTAGTGTAGATCATCCTTGCTGGTCTAAGTCCCAACCGCCACCTAACGCTTTATACAACGAGATAAGATTCTTGCTGACTCGTGCTTCGCTAATGGAAAGCTGATCCTGAACGGTAAATAAAGATCGTTCCGCAAGCAAGAGGTTGTTGAAATCGGTTAACCCGTTTGTGTACTGAATCTTTGCCAGCTTTACTGTCTTTTCCGCCGCTTTGACTGTTTTTTGGAGAATATATCTTCGGTTCATTTCACGGGAATATGAGATAATAGCGCTTTCAACTTCTTCCAGGGCGGAAAGAACGGTATTATGGAAACGATAGAAAGCCTGCTTTTCCCGCTCGTTTTGAGCCTTGATGTTATTTCTTATTTGACCGGAAGAAAATATGCGCCAGCTCACTGACGGACCATAGTTATAGATCTGACTCCCTGATTTAAGCAGATCTCCTACATCAGAAGCACTAAATTCAAAAGAACCATTGAGAAAAAACTTTGGATAGAGATCAGATTCAGCTACTCCTATGCGGGCTGTTTCGGCAGCTAAAGCCCGTTCAGCCATACGGATATCAGGTCTTCTTCGCAAGAGTGCAGTAGGCAGGCCGATCGCAACTTCTTTTGGCGGTACCGGAATTAAGCCTATTCCGGTTAATTGAATATTGAGCGCGCCCGGTTGTTTTCCCGTTAAGACGGCTATCCGATTTAACGCATGATTCAGTTGTTCTTCAAGAACAGGAATTTGTGCGCGTGTGTTTCCCAGATTTGTTTCAGCTTGCGCGGTATCAAGTTCATCCGTAAGCCCCGAATCAAACCTTGCCTTTGTCAGCTTCAAGGTCTCTTCCTGAGTTTTGACATTGGCTGAGGTAATCCTTGAACGGTTCTGAATATTTCTTAATTCTATATAATTTACCGCAAGCTCTGAAAGCAGAGTAACCATGACATCGTGTAGTTCGGCATGGATTGCGTCAACTTCTGCGTTAGCAGCTTCAACGGAACGCCTTACACCTCCAAATATATCAAGTTCCCATGCTGCATCAAATCCGGTTGAAAAAATCTCTATGGGAAGCGTTTTTCTGTTGTTAAAAAAGGAATTATTTTTAACGCCAGTGTCAGTGTTCTCTGTATTCAGGGTTCTTAAGTACGATCCTACCGCATCAATTGACGGAAACAGATTAGCGCTGGCAATACCACGCCTGGCTCGCGCCTCTCTTACCCTGGCGATGGCAACTTTTATATCGTAATTCCCGCTGATTACTTGATTTATCAATTCATTAAGTTGCGGGTCTTCAAAACTCGCCCACCAATGTTTCAGATCCGACGGCCTTGAAACCAATCCACGTTCCAGCCTGGTCTGCCAATTCTCACTCACCATTGCGCGGGGTTGAATGTAATTTTTCCCAACCGCACAGCCACTGAAAACGAATATGAGCAGTAATGCCCCTGTAGCATGTTGAAAACGTGTTATAGATTTTAGTTTGTCTTTCAGTTCAAATACCAGACCTAATAAAATTGGAATAAGAATCAATGTAAATATAGTGGAAATAAACAACCCGCCCACCACAACAGCGCCCAATCCGCGGTAAAGTTCTGATCCGGAACCAGGCATTAACACTAATGGCAACATACCACCCACCGAGGTTGACATACTCATGAAGATAGGGCGGACACGGCTTTCAACCGCCATTGAAATTGCCTTGCGTGGTTCCAGCTTCTTGTCATATTGCAAAAAGTTCAATGTTTGAGCGACAATTAAGATCGCATTGTTAACAACCACACCCGCCAGAATGACAAATCCAATAATAGTAAGAACGTCCATGTTTTGTACAGGCATGTAACGGTCAACTTCGCTCCAGTAATGAACTAATGCTAAGCCTAAGAATCCGCCAAATGTGGCTAACGGAACACTGAACATGATCACAAATGGATATATCCAGCTCTGGAATAAAATGCACATGAGCAAGTATACAATCATCACGGCGAGGAATAACGCGCTTGACAGCATTCCTACCGCACTTCCGTCTCCAAGCAACGCCTCCTTCACTTCGGTCAACTTGCTTGCGGCGCCTGCCAATTGAATCTCTACACCTGGCAGAATTGCATTTGACTTCTTTAATTCAGCCACCTTCCGGTTTATCCCGTTGATTGCCTTCTGAAGCGGCATGCCTTTCGGTGGAGTAAATTCCAGCGTTACGGCTCTCTGGCGGTCTACTCGTTTAACTTGTTCAGGCGCTCTTCTCCACTTAAAATCTGATACCGTGTCCAGGTTCATAATAACCCCGTCAGAAGTAGTCATTTTTGCGTCACCAAGATTTGTAATTGTGGTTTGATCAATGGCGTCCTTAGAAATCAATTTCAAATCTATGATATCTCCGCCAAGATCATAATCTCCAATAAGTACTCCATCGCTATTTGCCTGGATTGTCTGTCCAAGATCTTCAACGGTCAGATTTAGGTCTGTCATTCGGTCAAGATCAGGTATTATCTGCAGCTCAGGAGCTGGCACATTAAAATTTACCGGATCAGGACGAACGGCAAATGATCCATACTCTTGAACCAATGTTCCAAACAAAGCTAACGCGGACTGACTGACGTCTTCCAGATCTGAGCCAACCAAATCAATCTTTACGGCGCTTCCGGAGCTGCCGCCCATACGAAATAATGGACTTTGAAACGCAAAGGAGTAAACACCCGGAAGCGTGCCCTGTGTTGTCGACGCCTTAAATAACGATACCAGATCCACTACACGTTTGGGATCAGCGCTAATACATCCGTGAAAAAGTGTTGTGCCGTTTCTTCCTCCTCCCAGGAAGTATTGCTTTATCGGAGGCGGAGTGATTAGAGGAGAATTTGGAGCAGTATCTGAGGGCACCTCATACAGATGACTGTCCATGTCATTCGGGTTTTCATTCGCTTCCCAAAAAGGGCGTATTTTTTTTTCGACACGCTTGCCAAGCTCTTTAAGTTTCGCCACATTATATCCCGGAGGCGGTATCATAAGTCCGAAAGTTAAATTTCTATTTCCGGAAGGCAAATAATCAATCGGAGGAATAGTTACAATGATTCCCAAAAAAGTCACAATGATGAAAACAGAAATTATCAAAACTCTTCTAATCATGCTCCCGTTCAACCAATATACCAGGTTGTACAGATATTGGGAAAAGTTAGAGAGGTAATAGTAGACAGTCCTGAAAGGGTGAGTGATTCTCGTAAGCTTTCCTGGTGGGACAGTCATCGACTTTTCGATTTGTGTTTTTTTCTGCTTCACGTATTTTTTTACACCCACTTTCAAAAACAGCGCTGCGCCGCATGGCACTACTGTAATCGACACTATATAGCTTATTCCTACTGCGGCAATAATGGCTAATGCGATGTCCCGCATAAGCTGCCCTGATGTTTCTTGTATTAAAAGGATGGGAATAAAGACCAACAAGGTTGTCAGTGTAGACGCCAATACAGCGCCGCTGACCTCCGCTGCACCGTCCAGCGCCGCTTTGGTTTTAGATTTTCCCATTTCCATGTGCCGGAAAATGTTTTCCAGCACCACGATAGAGTTATCGACAACCATCCCAACGGCAAAAGCCATTCCCGCCAGGCTTATAACATTAATACTGCGGCCTAGAGCGACCATGATTACAATGGAACCAACTGTTGAAATTGGAATGGCGATGGCGATAATGCCGATAGATCGAAGAGACTTCAGGAAGGTGAGCAGGGCGATCACGGCAAGTATTCCACCAAAAACAATACTACTCTTGACAAGATCAAATGCCTGATTGATGTAATCTGTTTGATCATAGACTTGAAAGAGTTCCAACCCGCCTTTAATTCCATGCAATTTTGCATAGCTATCCAGAATTCCGCCTTTGGTTTTAATCCTTTCTGCCTCTTCCTTCAGCTTTGCCATAACCTCCATTACGTTGGCGCCAGGCTCTTTCTGGAAATTCATTGCCAATACATTTTGCCCGTTTGATCGAACAAAATTTGTCTCCTCTTTGAGCGTTTCTGCTACAGTTGCAACATCCCTCACGTAAACCGGTCCTGATTCATCCTGCCTTATTATCGTATCAAGAATCTGATCAGGCGAACTGAACCTGCCCAGAGCGCGAACACGGATATCTAATTTGCTTTGTGCCATGGCGCCTGCTGAAAAGTTACGGTTTGTTGCCTGTATAGAGCGAATGAAGTCCGGAACGCTTATCCGGCGTTGAGCCGTCAGCACCGGGTCAAAGTGAATCTGGGTTTCCCGTTCCCTTCCTCCCAGAACATTACTTTCTGAAAGCCCGGGCACTCTTTCGAGGATTGGCTTTACCCTGTCTTCGACAAAATCTTTCAGGGCTTGTATATCAAAATCAGGGTCAGGGGTTCTAATCAGAAACCATGCGATGTAGTCATTACTTTCAGGATCTGTAGCATCAATAACGGGTTCGTCAACATCCACCGGATAATCGGGAACCTCTCTTAATTTATCACTTACTTCGCGCAGAGCGACGTCTTTGTTAACGCCTGTTGCGAACTCCAAACGAATTTGACCTTGTCCACGCTGACTGACACTGCTCATACTCCGCAAGTTTGACAATCCCTGGAGTTTTTCTTCCTGATCATCAATGATCTCCGATTCGACCTCCTGAGGACTTGAATTCTCCCAGCGGGTAGTGACTGCAATGATGGTATCCTGTACTTCCGGAGTCATTTGAACAGGAACTCTTGTAATCGCAATAATACCCGCAATAATTACCAGTATAATACAAACGGCTACAGTAATGGGTTGCTCAATCGCTTTTTTAATAAAATTCATGTTTTATTCGCTTTTAAGATGGTTACAGGTGACATGGGACGCAAACGTTCATTGCCTTCAACTACAATTAAATCTCCTTTTTTGAGATCGCTTGATTCTATGCACAGACCATCATCTATTGCAAAATGTACGCGCAGAGAAACGGGGACTGCGACAGAATTCCCATCGCTTCCCATGCCTATCTTGTACGCAAACTCGCCCCCAGAGTCCCTCATAACAGAGTCAGTGGGAATAATCAGGTAATCACCCTTTTCATTTGTTGGAATTGTGGTTGTTACGCTCATCCCCGAAGCAAAAAAATGGTTGTTTGGTTTCAGCACTGCTATCAGAATATAACGCCTTGAACGAGGATCGACATCCGGAATGACTTTAATATCCTTCGATTCAATCTGAATATTCTGCTCTTTCAAATTGACAGTAATTGTTTTCAATGATTGAAGCCGTTGCATTGAAAAATTTTCAGACACCTCAAAGACGGCTTCAATAGCACCAGTTGATATCAGTGTAACGATGGGACCGCCTGGATCAACCCATTCACCTGTTTCTGCGTGTTTTTTGATAATGTTTCCGTCAAAAGGCGCACGTATCACGGTATCATCCAGTCTGACCTTAAGGAGAGAAAGATGTGCGCTGGCAAGTTCATAATCACTTTCCGCTGCCTTTTGTTCTGATTTTGCAACGGCAAGAACCATTCTTGCTCGCCGGATGGCTTCCTTACTGACTGCTCCTACAGCTAATTCCTGCGACTTAGTTCTCCGGTTTAATTCTTCCCGGTAGGTTGCAAGCTCGGCTTTTCGCTGTTCGATTACGGCTAGTTTTATCTGAACGTCATGGTCTGCCTGTTCAATCTCAAGCTTGAGCTTCCGGGAATCAAGCTCTGCCAATACATCACCCTTTTTTACTACCTGTCCTTCCCTTCTGTCAGCCTTAACAACAAGACCGGACTCCTGGCTCGCGACATCTGAGCGTTGGTAAGCGCGCAGGTTTCCGGTAACGGTACGGCGTATTTCAGCGCTCTTGAATTCAACCGGTTTGACTTTTACTTCAGAACCTTGACCCTGAGCGAATGTGATAGTTGCGAAAAAAGTTGTACAGGCTATCGCCAAAAGCATATTCGACACCTTGATAATTAAAGCTCTCTGCGTAAAGGCATCACTTTTGTTATCTTTGCGAAAACTTACATAACATAAAATGTATTGTATGAATTGTTTCAACCTTTTACTCCTTCCATAAACAAGTTAAAGATATGGTCGGGGAGAAATTCAGTAATAGGTTTTTTCCTTTTCTCCGGTGAGATCAGTCTTATAAAGATGGGTTCATAGGTAAAATAGTAAAGGATCATACCTATCAAACTGAATGTTGAAAGCGTTGAGTCGTGCTCCCTGAAGGTTCCTTTCCGAACTCCCTCCTTGATTATGCTATGTACAAGATCGAAATTTCTTGAAATATATTTCTTTACAATTATATCAATGTGTTTCGACTGGGATATCGTCTCTCTAAGGATAATCCGGTGAATGTCCTTATGGTGATGAAGGAAGGTAATATATACCTTTATAACATCGTATATCTTCTCTTCCGGTTCTTTTCCTTGGCCGACCCCTTCCTTCAGGGACTGAGAAAAACTTTTGAAAGCATCATCAATTATATTCTGATGGAGTTCTTCCTTGGTATTGAAGTAATAATAGACCATTGCAACATTAATACCTGCCTTTCCGGCGATTTCCCTTACAGTAGTTAATTCAAACCCCTGTTTTGCAAACAGTACTTTGGCAGACCTGAGGATAACTTCCTTACTGTTTTTTTTGATCTCTTTACCTTTTTTATCCGCCACCTTCTAACTCCTTGTACGTTTTTTTAATAAATCAGATTTAAATATTAATATTGCATTAACTAAACGCTTGTTTAACTACTCTAGTCTTATTTTTTTCTCTGTCAAGCAAGTTTTCCGGCATAATGAAGTATGCCAGTATATGGTATCGACTTTTTTAAAATGGTTTGCAATAATTACAAGGTAAATGACCTGCTTCGCTTGCTTTTTGTGGTGTGTCAAATCCTATTAAACTTTCTGAATCCTCCAGTTTTGAACAATTTGACCAATGAAACTGGTTATTGAATTTGCTTACAAATACACGGGTTGTGTAATCATTTACAACATTTTTCGAGTCTTCGTTAGTAGAGGTGCCCATGCGTTTTTGCATTTTTAATTTTGGCCGTCCTTCATTGTTTTCTCTTGGATTATCTATCGAAAGATCATAATTTATACCTTCAATATTAATACGAATTGAATGGGTGTCATTTGGAAAGAATAACACTCCGGTGATTTTACTACCTGGTGATATAGTAATAGAAGCAGGGAGCCTCCTTGATTGGATTTCATTATTAACTGCAATAGTAGCCTTGTTCTTGTAATACCCATACCCTTTATATCCACCAGTGGCGCCACCGGTAATCGCACCAGTTGCCGCGCCAGTAACAGGATTTCCCGTAACGGCGCCAATAGCGGAACCCAGGGCGGCGCCCACAGCACTGCCTCCCAAAGTTCCAAGCACAGATCCCTTCACGCTTTCGGCGAATGCAGTGGAATTGTCCATTAGTACTAATGCATCATGGTAAGGGTATGGCATATATTCTCTGTCACCAATGCCATGGAAATCAGCATAGTAGAATTGGTGTACCGTCGCATAGGTGTCGTGAGAACTGTTCTGTAGTGTTAATTGGACTGCTCTCAGGTTGGCTTTGGAGAAATCAAATGCCGAATACTTGGCATAGTCTTCGGCAAGCAAATAGAGAGAACCAACATTTGTTGCAACAGAAAGATTAGATAACTCTCTAACAACAATCGGCTGGGGTATATACTTTTTTGCAGCTAAACAACAGATAGATAAAAGGCATATCAATATGGCAAATGTCTTTCCTGGCATATAAAACTCCATTTGTCTAAACCCATGTTAAAATAAGCGTAATTCTTATGACTGTTTACTATGACGCTATACTCCGCCAGTTAGTTTTTGGCTTTAACAACTTATTTGCGTTTGATATATAAAACGAAAACAACACTCTCCTTTTATCATTTTCGTGGTGTGATGTCAATATATACGATGCACTTAGCAGAACAGTAGATGTTACCTACCCGGATAATCAGAAAGTCGATTATACATACGGCACGGGCGGTAATATCAAAAAGGTTAAGGACATTGCCAATAGCATCACTTACGCCGACCACACAGGCTACAACGCCCTGGGGCAGGTCGGAGACATATCGTATGCAAACGGAGTTGACACTGCGTATACCTACGATTTGAACAACTACCGTTTGAAAACGATTAAGACAGGTACCAACCTGGTAGACCACGCCTACTCATTTGACGACATAGGAAACATTGAAAACATAACTGACAATATTAACGGTACTAACTCACAGACCTTTACCTATGACGACCTTGACCGGCTTAAAACTGCGAATAGCGGAAGCTACGGGTCGCTGACATATGCGTACGATAAGATAGGTAACTTCACATCAAAAAGAGGGATTAACTACACCTATGGCGCCAGGCCGCACGCAGTGATATCAACAAGTGATGGTAATACATACATCTACGACGCCAACGGCAACATGACCTTAGGCGCCGGAAGGTCTATGACCTACAACTGCGACACAAACCGTCCTCTATTACAAAGGGGGGAAATACCGCCGTATTCTTCTATGACGGTTCCGGATCAAGGGTAAAGAAGTTGACAGGCAGTTCCACGACCATCTATATTGGAAAACTCTACGAAGAGACTGGCGGCGTCTCTACAAACTACATATTTGCCGGTAGCACAAGGATAGCATCAAGGACGACTGCGGACACATACTACTACCATCAAGACCACCTTGGAAGCAGTAGT
>JAIQZR010000197.1 GCA_021777035.1 Candidatus Scalindua sp.
TATTATCTTTATTACTTCCACATGTACCAACCTTTCCTCCTTATAATATGTTAATCAGAATTTACATATTATAAGACCTGTTACTTTGTGTGGTACACTTTTGCTTTGCCGCCTGGTACACTTCTACGATACCAAAATCAATCCCTTTAAAATGTACTTTACCATCTGGTGAAGAATTCATTGTTCCTTCTAATTTGTATATCATTGGCACAATGAACACCGCAGACAAATCAATAGCCCTTTTGGATATTGCATTAAGACGGAGATTTGAATTTGAAGCTATGTATCCTCTATATGAAATAGAAAATCCTATAATCCAGGAAGTTGAGATCTTGAAAAAAATCAATAACCAAATTAGAAAATTAAAGAGTCACGATTTTCAAATCGGTCATTCTTATTTTATGGACAAAAACTTCAACCTTATTGATAGTATGAACAAAAAAATAATCCCTCTTTTACTAGAATATTTTATGAATGATGGAGAGAAAGTAAAAGTTATTTTAGAAAGTGCAGGGCTAGAGGTTGAAAAAGACACTTGGCCATTAAAAATTAATGGAGAAAAATGATAAACCTTTTTGAATACCAAAACAAACAAGAATTCAAAAGCTCTTTTCAGCCCCTGGAAAATTTCTTAGATGATATTTGGAATAAGAGGGATAAATCTTGTTATTATTCTGATAGTGAATCAGATAAAATTGAAGTTCAACGATTCATCCAATTCATACATAAAACAAATGAATTAAAATCAAACAAGTATATTGGGGTTATTCATTTTGAAAATCATAAAATAAATCTACTACCCAAGATATTTTACGATGCTGAAAGGAATTACTCTCCTGAAATAGTAAACTCAATTCAAAATCACATAATGTGGTGGTTGAGCTATTGTAGAAAAATTAAATTCCCCAATTATCAGACTTCTCTGGGCAGCATAAAAAGTGATTTTTTTGAGATACTTATTTATCTATTCTCAAAATATACAAGAGAGCTATTGTCGAGTTCAATTTACCAGCAGCATGAAGAGATTGATAATGAATTATCTTTCATCAAAGGTAGATTAAATACAAATGAGTATATAACGGAAAATCTAACAAAAGGTAGATGGCATAAATTGAATTGCACTTATGACGCCTTCGTTTTAGACAATAAATTCAATCAAATAATAAGATTTGTAACAACATTACTTTTCAATGTTTCCGGCAATGCTGAAAACAAAGGATATCTAAGAGAAATTTTATTCATACTTGATGACGTAAGCGATACGCAGGTTACAGCAGATGAATGTGCAAATATTCAATTCAATCCTATGTTCGGTGAATTTGAAATAGTAAGAGATTACTGTTATCTATTCTTGAATAATAGCATATCATTTGATTATAAAAATGACCTAAAGCTCTTTGCTTTTTTGCTCCCAATGGAATATGTATTCGAGGATTTCATTTTTGGATTTATTGATAAGGAAATAGAAGGAGTAAAAGCTGAGGCTCAGGCAGGTTCAAAATATTTAGACCTTGCAAAAAATTTTTCTCTACGCCCAGACCTCATTCTTGAAATAGGTTCAAAAAAAATGATAGCAGATACAAAGTATAAAATCATTTACTCTGATGACAAAGACCCGAAAAAGGGGATCTCACAGAGTGATTTATATCAAATGTTGGCTTATGCAGTAAGATTTAATATAGATGAAATTAAACTGTTTTACCCAGATACAATTAAAAACTATCAAGAGGAAAAAAGTGAAATCAAAATCAAGGATGAATTAGCCGATGGAAAAGATGTGATTATTAAATCATATCAATTGCCAATAATTAATAAAACGCTATTAAGTCAACCAAAAACGGAAGAAATTGAGCTATCAATAATTTTTAATAAAACTAAAACCAAATTGATAGAACGGATAAAAGAAATACTGTTACCAACAAATAGTTAAACTGTAGGATCGCTGTTTTTAGCCTTGGCCGTTGAAAAAGAAAATACATAATAATGTGTTTCAAGGGGATACAAAAGTCTGTGCTTTAGTTGAGCGACTGGGGTCAGGTCTTGATTAGTGATTAGGATAGCAAAGTCGTTTCAAAAACTATAATTTATCAATTTCCATTTGCAATCGGGGGACACCATACCTATTTATTTGACATATTAAATTGTGAAAGTAAAATAAACGAAATATTGTAACGCCTGGAAGATATTTAATTGTGGATTGCTAAAAAAACGATGATACATACACAACACTGGGATCAAGACTGGAGTATTTGCGATGAGGATGAAATACTCTCGAAAAAAATGATTCCGATTTTTGAAACCTACCTGAATAATAGACTTGAGAAAGGAATATCAAAATCTGCGTTTATCCGCCACAAGAATGCGTGTCATGCGCTCGGTGGAAATATTGTTGGTAAAATATATGGCTACGGTGATGACCCCTTTTCTGGCAATGAATCCGGAGAGGAAATCCTGTTGCACTATATTGATGAAAATGGTGGGCCTCTAATTCATCATGATAATGAGACATGGCAAAGAGAAATTGATGCTATGTGTAAAAAGCTATTTTGCTTGTTGCGAAGTAAAGCAAAACAATCCAGGCACTCCACCTAATCAGCAATTTGTTGGTACTCATGACACTGGAGTAAGAAAAATTCTGGAGACACCATACCTGTTTATTTGACATATTAAATTGTAACGGTATCCGCCTGAGATGGTCGAACTAAGGTAAGTTGTTGGTATAGAAAAGTAGCCTTTTAAAATGAATCGCTTTTGATCTTAAACAGCACTCCCTGGTGTAAAAAAGATAGTTATGTTTCATAAATTACAATAACAAATAGGGACAGGGGCTATTACACACGCTGATGTAGACTAAGTAAAAATGTTTCTAAACGAGATTAAACGAGGAACAAACAAAAAAAACTCTATTGAGAAGTGGTTTGATCTTCAAAAGAAACTATTTGTAAATGATGATTGAGCAATACGCTCATCATTAAATCCTTGTTTATCCCGTTAATTCGCGCCTAAGACGGACATGAGCCCTTGTAAAAAATTAGAAAATCACATGCAAGAAAAATTTTTAGTCTTAGGAAAAGCCGGCAGTGGTAAAACGCATCTCGTACTTCAGAAATTTCGCCATTATGTTGAAGAACATAAAGAAGACAACGTAATATTTATCCTGCCAACCCACAGCCAGGTTGAGCATCTCAGAGACCATATCTTAAGGACATCAGAATTTAAGGGCTATCTTGACACAGGGCTTGTCACCTTCTCCGGACTGGCAAACAGAATAGTTGATCATGTTGATAACACGCCGCTACGGAAACCTCTCAATGAGAGTGAAAAGAACCTGGTCTTATCGAGCATCCTTAAAGACGACAATACCGGTTACTTCTCAGAGGTTTCAGATTATGCGGGATTTAAAAGTGCGTTTCTAAATTTTGTAAGAGAGATCAAGGAAAATTCACTTGACCCACCAGCCTTTAAGGAGGTACTCAAAACAGTTCAAACCGGCAAGAGACATTCACTCCTTAGCCTGAAGTGTGACGAATTAGTAATACTTTATGATCGTTATCAACAGGCTCTGAATAAAAACAGGTTTCTTGACAAAGAAGATCTGTTGGCACAGGCGCTATCATGTTTGCACAAAGGCATCTTCTCTGATGCCAAGCTGTTGTTAGTAGACGGCTTTCATGACTACACGCAACTTGAGCTAAAGTTATTAACAAAATTATCCTCCATTGTGCCGAACGTTTACATAACACTGCCCCATCAAACTGCGGATCCTGTGCCACCAGCATTCCGGGTCTCTCATAAAACGTATTCAAGACTTGCAGGATTAGGTCTCCAGGAGTTGAGACTTGATGGCAACAGAAGGTCTACCAGCCGGATGCTAAGGCATATTGAATCAAACATATTTTCTCCGCCTGTAGATCCAGCTCTAGCGGAATCTGTTCAGGCAGATATATCATTGCGGATAACAGCTGCCGCCAACATGCAGGATGAAGTAGAACAAATTGCCTGCGGGATAAGAAAACTGACTTACGAAGAAGGATACCATTTCAGTCAAATTGCCGTAATATGCAGAAATGTAGAAATGTATCAGGATGTCGTTGAAGACACCTTTACAAGGTACAGCATTCCGGTAAGAATCTACGGGAAAAAACCATTAAAAGAGAATCCTTTGATTAAGACCATAATGAATACCATTAGGATCTTTACATCAAATTGGCAGGATAAGGCGGTCTGGAATGTTTTAAAATCTAACACAGGAATAGACAGATGGCTTATCAATAAATTAGAACAAGAATACTTAAAAAGAGGCAAAATAGACGATTACGATAAATGGCTGAAACTTATCTCGACTCCTGAACTAAAACTTGTCAGCAATTTCCTGAAACGGTTAAAGGGTATTTTCAGAGTAATGGAAGAACCGCATACATTCAGTCATTATTGTGACTGCATTACTGATATTGTAAACCTGTTTCACAAACCATCGTTTACGCTGCCTGTAAAATCTATTGTTGGTGCTGGCGTTGACACTATAGAAGAAAACCATAATCTGGAAATCATCGATTTGATGAAATCAGATGCGGTGGCATTAAATGAATTTCTCTCACTCCTTAATAGTACCGCCATAAGAGAACTTGCCGGGAACACAGAAACCATTAAATTTGAAGAATTCATTTATGTTCTGGAATCACAGGTGGCCTTAACGTCATATAAGAATACAGACAGGAGAAAAGAGGTGGTTAACGTCATCAACGTTCTGGACGCCAGGCAGTGGGAAATGCCAGTGGTTTTTGTTGGAGGCTTATTGGAGAAAGAGTTTCCAAAGCAGATACGTGAAAACCTTTTCCTGAAGGATTATTACAGAAGCAGGCTGAATGCTACGGGAAAGATAGTCCTGAGAGAGGCATGTGAGAAGATAAATGAAGAGAGGTATCTGTTCTACATAGCCATTACGCGTGCAAAGGAGAGGCTTTATCTCTCCTATCCGTCAGCGAACAGTAACGGAAATTTGACACTATCCTCCTTTTTCCTCTCTGACATACAGAAGTTATTTTCAAAATACGTATGTAAAGAAATTACAATCAAGAGAAATTTCTCAAACATAATTCCGGGATCGGAAGAGATCATTACCTCAACTGATTCAAAGAGCTTTGTCTATTATCATTTTAATACCCTCAATGTATCCGGAAAAGAGCAATACGAAAAAGATATTGCGTTGTGGCTCTACAATAACAGAGAAGATGGATCCTCATTCAGGGAAGAGTTTCGTGCGCTAACAGTTTTGATAGATTACTACAGCAACCTGAAACTCAAATTATCTGACAAAAGTATAATAGAAAAGATCAGTGAAACAAGCAGAAGGTTTTCGCCGACAAAGTTGAAAGATTATGCACAGTGCCCTTATAAATATTTTGGCCGATCAACTCTCAAGCTTAGGCCGGCTATTCCAAAAAATCTGGACATATTAGTGCAGGGAAGCATCATTCACAAGGTACTTGAGGTGTATTTTAGAGAAACTGGTAATATTACAAAAATATTTGATGACATTTTTAGTAAGGTAACCAGAGGAATGGTTACAGGTTTTGAAGAGATGAAGATCAGGAATGAGATGCTTAAGGCACTTTTGACATTTGAAGCTATGGAAAAATCGTCTGACCGATCGACATTCAAACCGTCCCTGTTTGAAAAGGCATTTGGGGACGATGAATTAGCCACTCTGAAAATCGGTGATGTGCAAAATGAAGGTGTTGAGATCTCCGGTAAGATTGACAGGGTTGATATTTCAGAGGCCGATGGAGAAAAAATCGGTATAATTATTGACTATAAATATGGACAGACAGAATTTAAGAAATCAGATCTGGAAGAGGGCCTGGACTTACAGCTTCCCATTTACCTGCTTGCCCTGAGAGACGTGTTTAAGATCATTCCCGTTGCTGCTGAATATTACGCACTGAAGTCATCTAAAAAGACCGGAATATATAACCGGGAATTAATCGACAATCTCAGCCTTAATATAATACCAATAAAAAAATCGCTTGCAGTTGATAACAACGATCTTAACAAGCTGTTAAAAGCTGCTGAAAGTCATATTCTGGAATTCTCAAAGGAAATCCGCAACGGAAGAATTGAGCTTGCTCCAGCAAATATCGATTTTTGCGGTGAGGGAAACTGTGATTTCGCGAATGTCTGCCGGATTGAGATAAAAACAGTAGGCAGTTGACAGTCGACAATTGGCAAAAAACAAAAGAAAGAAGCCAGCTCACAATAGACAGTAGACAAAATACAAAAGAGAGTTGGTCGTTTACCGTAAGCAACAAACGAGAAGAAAAATACTTGATACAAAAAAAAGAAACCAGTTAATAGTAAACAGGAGGTTATGTTATGAATGGTTTTAAAGATTTGATTGTTTATAAAAAAGCATTTAGTTTATCTATGGAAATTTTCCAAATTTCTAAAACTTATCCAAAGAATGAGGATTATTCATTAACAAGTCAAATTAGAAGATCATCTCGTTCCGTTTGCTCAAATATTGCAGAAGGATATAGAAAACGACAATACCCGGCACATTTTGTGAGCAAGATATCTGATGCAGATATGGAAAACAGTGAAACGCAGGTTTGGATTGACTTTGCATTACACTGTGAATATATAAATGAACAAACAAATAATGATTTACTTAATAAATCGAAAGAGATAGGGAAGCTTTTAAATCACATGATTGAAAATCCTGAAAAGTACACCAGGAAAAACAGTAGGCAATAGATAGTTAACTGCCGACTGCCTATTGCCAACTGTTAACTGTCAACTTAAAAGACTATGACTGATAAACTAACCACTTCACAGCAACAAGGTGTAGAGATAACGGACAGAGACCTCTGCGTTGTTGCGGGTCCCGGTTCAGGGAAGACGCGCGTCCTTGTGGAAAGATTTGCAAATCTTGTGATTACCCGTAAGGCATCCATCAACGAAATCCTCACGCTCACTTTCACTGAGAAGGCGGCAAACGAGATGAAGATAAGGGCGGCCGGTCTGTTCGAACAGAAAGGAATGGAACAGGAGCGCCAGGAGATAGAATTTGCCTATCTTTCCACGATCCATAGCTTTTGTGCCAGGTTACTCAGGGAAAATGCGATAGAGGCAGGTATCGATCCTCAATTCCGTGTTATGGACGAACTCGAAGCCGGAAGGCTGAAAGAACAGGCACTTGAAATCACACTCAATGAACGGACAGATGAAAAAACTCTTGATACATTCTTGAACGGTATCTTCTGGAAGCAAACGGATGCAAAAAAAAGCAGATTAAAGTCGTTCAGGGAAAACCTGATACAGCTCTATGAAAAAATCAGAAACGCATGCGTGCCAATTGCAGAGACCGTAAATATGGAGAATTTATCTCCAGACATCTTAAGTTCTTATAACAGGCTTGAGGAGTTGATAAAAGAGATAAATGATATTTACTCAGGTAGCAAGCTTACGTCTAAAACCAGAGAAAAAGTAGAATACGTTTTGGGACGATGGAACGCTTCGAACATGCAAATGGATATAGATGTACTATACTGTGGGAAAGAAAAAACCCCACAAAATGACGATCATATTCTTGCACTGTTGAACAAGGTTAAAGTTATTCAAAATTCCATAACCCTGGCGGTATCAAGAAATGTAAAAGAATCATTGTCCGCCATGCGCGATGAACTGAAGGTTCTCATTGGATTGCTTGTAGAGGATTATTCAACAAGCATCAAGGTTATGATAAGAGATTTTCTCATGAGTCTTGATATTGCCTACTCAGAACAGAAAAAGATCGGGGGGCTCATCGACTTTACTGACCTTGAAGTTAAGGCGATAGAGTTGCTGGAAAGCAGAGAACAGATAGCCAGCGAAATAAAACGAAAGTTCAAATATATATTAGTAGATGAATTTCAGGACATAAGCGGATTGCAAGAAAGGATAATTAACCTCATAAGAGGTAAAGATAATTTGTTTATTGTGGGTGACGCCAAACAATCCATTTACGGTTTCAGGAATGCGGATGTTGAAATTTTCCAGGACATTCAGAATGAAATAGATCCCGGATCCTTAATAGGTTTGAATGAGAACTTCAGGAGCAGGCCACAGATACTGGACTTTATAAACCATATATTCAATGAATTGTGGCCGGGAAATTCAATTGGAGAAGAAGGAGGAACGGAAAATATTCATTTAGTCGACAATGTTTCATCCCCTCCTTACGCCCGTCCAAACAGCTTGGCCGGGCGGGAAGGGGGGATGGTATATGCTTTATCAAAAGATAATACACAACAGTTAAAGCCGGGAGCAGAATTCTCAAATAAGCCCTTTCCTTCAATTGAGATAATTGTTGCAGAGGGAAAAGATAAGGCCGAGGCGCGGAAATTGGAATCTATGGAGATTGCAAAAAGGATAAAAGAGATTGTTGATAAAAAGGAGATTAAAATAACAAATAAAAGAGAACGGGAAAGGTATGTCTCCTATAAGGATTTTGCAATTCTGTTCCGCAGTACGACAGACATAAAACTTTACGAACATAGTCTTTCACATCTTGACATACCCTATTATGTTGTTAGCGGAAGGGGGTTTTATAATACAACAGAGATCACGGACTTGATTAACCTTTTAAAGGTCATTGAATCACCCCTTGACGAGATAAATCTGGCGGCGGTTCTGAAGTCTCCATTTGTCGGGATAGATGATGATGCCCTCTTCAGGCTGGCAGACCACGCTCATAACAGTAATGAAAAGAAACTACTCTACCAATCCCTGGAGGAAGTTAGTTTTATAAAAGAGATCGAGAAAGATTCTCGGGAGAGGATTATCCAATTTACTCAATTTCTGAATAAGGTACAAACCATTAAACCCAGAACTTCATTGTGGAAACTGATCTCCTTCATTCTCAAGAAAACCGAATTTCAATCAAAGATGCTGCTTTTCTCAAATGGAATTAAGAGATACGCAAACCTTCGGAAGTTGGTAGAGTTATGTAAAAACCAGGAAGAGTCCTGTCCATTGGCATTAAGAGATTTTATTGAGATTGTAGAAGGTTACAAATTCAGGGAAATCAGAGAGTCCGAAGCGCCGGTAGAGTCTGAGGAAGATGACGTTGTTAAAATGATCACCACACATTCTGCGAAAGGATTGGAATTTCCGATTGTTATTGTTGCCGATACTGACAGAGACAACTCAAGACCTCCGGACTATTTTGTATACTCTAAGAACTATGGAATCAGCTTTAAGATACTAAACCCATCAACTAATGAAGCAGAAGTGCCCCTGAGTTATGAACAAATTAACGATGAAATAACGCAGAAGGAGTTACAGGAGTCAAAACGACTTCTCTTTGTTGCGGTGACAAGGGCACAAGAGCACCTGATATTATCAGGGGGTATAAACAAGACTAGAACCATAGGGGACAGTGACAAAGGCAACTGGCATAACTATATCACTGCCTCTCTTGGCCTGAACCCTGAACCGGAAGACAACATGGAAGTCATAAAGATCGGACAGAATTCATCGCAGGCAATCGAGATAAGACATTCGCGCGTGAAAGAAGAAAACAAACCATCTGTCCAGAATGGTTCCAGTCTGAATGGCAGAGCCGGGCAGGCAGGCAAACCGAAAGGTGATAAAAGAATAAAACTTCTGACTCAACACAGAAAAGAGATAGCGGCATGCAATAAAATCAAGACACAATTGCCTTTAAAAAATATTGTAGAAACAGGAAAAAATATTTTATCAAGAATTGCGCACAATGTAGAGGTTGATAATAGTCACTATGTATACTCCGTTACAGAGCTACTTAAGTATCATTTTTGCCCGCAACTATACTATCTTAATTCCATTATGGGACTACAGGGAATAAATGAAAAAAGTATGGCTGAGCCACATTCTGTCAAAGACGAAGATGAAAACAGATTGAATGACGATGAAATACCAGGGCATGAGTTGGGGAATATCGTACATCGTGTCTTTAGTAAATATGATTTCCCGGAAGAAGGTCTCAATGAATATATTAAAAAAGAACTGAGTTCTTATAGTCTGGATATAAACCAGAAAAGCATAGACCTTGTTACAAGCTGGGTAAGCTCGTTCTACAATAGTGATATTGGGAAAGAAGTTCTCTCAAGTAAATGGTATAAACGGGAAAGATCGTTTATTTTTAACTACCAGAATAATCTAATAAGGGGGCAGATAGATCTTTTCTGTTTTAGCGAAGACGGTTTGATAAAAATCATTGATTATAAGGCAAATAATATTACTACTGACGAAATCCCTGAGAAGGTGAAGCTCTATCAACTCCAGATGCAGCTTTACGCCAGAGCATTAGAAGCAATATATGAAAAACGGGTGGATGAGACCGTTCTCTACTTCCTTGTGCCGAATGAATACGTAGTGATAGATACAACAGGAGAGGCATGCAGAGAACTGGATACCATTCTGGACAATTTCTTTGCGGCACATAAGAATGGAGACTTTAAAAAGTCGAGTGGCAAAAAATGTCAGTGGTGTGAGTATGAAGCAATATGTTAGAAAAAGATTTCCGATTTGGGATTAAAGAATTAAAAACTCTCAAGTGCCGGTTCAGGTTTGCCCGCCAGAACGACATGATCGGGCTGGTAGCCTGAACTGAAACGTCCTGGTTCAATCTTCAAGATTGAACCGGCAAAGGGGCATTGTCATTGAATTAAGACGTAGCGGAAACCTTTAGGTTTCCATTATAGTACCCAGGTGGGTAAATGGAAGGCTAAAGCCGTTCCGCTACAGTTTGCCAGTATACACCGAATTGATAAAAAATCATTAATTCAATGACATTGAGCAAAAGGGAGGGGTTGAATCGGCACAGACCGATTGCTGTGAATATCTTGTACATCCGGTTAATTCGCGCCTAAGGCGGACGCAGGCGCCTGTCTAAAATGAAATTACAATGAACAAGTGCAATTTACTTCGTAAAAGATTAGCAGAGCCGGGTATAATCCTGAGTCCGGGTGTGTATGATTGTCTATCGGCAAAGATAGCTGAAAGGACGGGATTTGAGGTTGTCCTTACCTCAGGATTTGGCATCTCAGGTTCCGTACTCGGTTACCCTGATTATGGCCTATTAACCGCCACCGAAATGCTAAATGCCGCTGGGAACATTTCTAAATCCATAGACATACCACTTATTGCTGATATTGATACCGGCTATGGAAATCCCGTCAACGTTGTCCGTACTGTTACAAACGTTATCGATCTGGGAATAGCAGGTGTTATTCTGGAGGATCAGGAGTGGCCGAAGAGATGTGGCCATCTTGAGGGTAAACGCATCATCTCCATGGAGGAACACGTAGAGAAGATACGTGCAGCCAGATTTGCCGGAGAAGAGAGTGGGCTGGTAATAGTTGCAAGAACCGATGCACATGCGGAGTTGGGCCTGGATGAGGTGATCCGGCGTGGAAAGGCGTATTACGAGGCGGGTGCTGATATTGTCTTTATTGAGGCACCACAAACTGAAGAAGAACTCAAGGAGATACCATTAGCGCTCCCTGATATTCCCCTATTAGCAAATATGATAGAGGGAGGAAAAACTCCCTGCTTAAGTGCGCAGGATTTGGAAAAACTAGGTTTTAAAATAGGTGTCTTTGCATTATCAGGCCTGTTTGCTGCAACCAGAGCAATTGAAGATTGCTTTCGCTTTCTCAAAGAGAACGGTACCACCTCAGGGTTTGAAAACAGGTCATCATTTGAAGACTACAAAGAAATTATTAACATGAAAAAATACCAGGAATTGGAAGAGAAGTTTATTATACGTAAACCACATTAATTCAAACTATCTATGATCCTTAAAAATAAAATACTTTTTTTATTAGTTTTTTGGGATACCGTTCTTCATCCATAAAACCAAGCTCTTTGGGATAATCGTTTGGAAGGTAGTGGATAGTTGAAAACACCCAATCCCATACGCTTAAAACAACACCGAAGTTTTGTCCATATTTATAATGATTAACCTTATCGTGATGCCATATATGCAAAGAGGGTGAATTGATAAGGTATTTAAAAATTCCATAATCCATTTTGCTGTTGGTATGATTTAAGTTTCCGATTAAGGTAGACAAAACTCCCACCCAAAAAATCGCCTGCCAGGAAATACCAAGATGAAAGCTGAAAAAAACCAGGGGCAAATACTTTAAACTCTTATAAACAATAAGTTCCATCCAATGAAAACGGAAGTTTGCTATCCAGTATATCTCTTTTACCGTATGATGTAGCTTGTGGTAACGCCATAGAAAAGGGATTCGATGAAGCATTCGATGGCTCCAATACTCCAAAAAATCGTTTAAAAATAAGAGGCTAAGGATTTGTGCAAGAAAGGGAAGATCTTTGAAGGTGTCGAACAAGGAATACACACGAAGATATTCCTCAAGTTGGTTAAATTTGTTTTCAAGAGGCCCCAGTACCACTCCTAGAATCATAGAAAACACATAGGTATTGAAAATAAAAAAAAAGAGATCCTGCAAGTATTCCTTGCCCAGGTACACTTTTTTCCTCCACGGGTTTATCCATTCTAATAAGAGACAAATGCCCGCAGTTCCTAAAAACCAGATGTAGTAATTGTAGAACATAAGGATAAATTTGCTTTGAAGAGAGATCTTAACGACCTACCCCTGTTGGCAGTATCATTTTTAAAGCTAGAGGCTTGTTCGCATAAACACGAAAAGTCATTAATTGGTATACCAGCAAGAGAACCTTCTCTCCGTTCATTATAACATTTTACATAGCTACTACTACTTTTCACTCATTTTAATGTAAGAGCATAGTGGGCGGATAAGCTCATCTATTTTGATATCTACCGGTCTTTTCCCATTTACGCACTCAATATTTCCCTTAATTCAATGACATTGGTTCGGACGAGGGCAGGAAACCAGTGTCTGTTATTGGCCATTCTTTCTTCTTCTCATCCTCGGCGTACTTTGCGTCTCCGCGTGAGTTAGTCATTAGTTATTAATCCTCACTATCCTGTCATCCTGTTTAATGTCTCTGCGCTCTCCCCGGCAAATTCACGCCAGAATTTACGACTAGAAATAGTGCGGTGAAAATGGTATGTTTTCCATCAAGACGTTTCAATATGTTGTTATCTTTATTAATCTGTAAAAAAACCGGAGTTTACCCATATGTTAAATAGAGATAAAAAAGCTGAGTTTCTTGAGGTAGGTATTGTCTCCTTAAAATATCAATTTACTACCGAAAAAAAATTCAACAAAAGTGCACTATCCAAATCCAAATATAATAAGTTATTAGAACTACAGAGCAACGATCCTGTGAAAGTTATGGAAGAAGAGGATACCAGTCAGAGGTGGTGGATGTTTCAGGACGAATTTTTTGTCGAGGATGAAGAGCTGAATGCAGATGATGTAAAGGCCTTTGCCCTTAAAGGGGTCAGGAAGGGAAAAAGTTAAAAGTGAACTATTTGTGCCCGCCCGTACCGAACGGTATGTTCGGGTGGGTAGTCGCATCCTTTAAGTTGCGTAACTTACAAGAAATTCACCTGCACTCATCGGATGATAATAAACGCCGGCTAAAGCCTACGGCTACTATAATATAAAAAATGAAAGTTTTATTTTTTTTGGAGTGCAGTGACCGTGTCACTGCTTAAATACGCATCATCACGGATGATGCACTCCATATTTCAGGCATTTTGTATCTATTCACCGCAAAGACGCAAAGTTGATATTTAAAAGAAATACTGATGTAACGATTATGAGAACTGCATATTTTTCTGACAAATATTCTTCTGCTCCACTTTTTTATGTTTTTCTTTGCGATCTTTGCGTCTTTGCGGTGATAAAATAGTTACGCTGAATAGTTACGGCATTTTTATTTTTTTCTACAGTCCGGCTTCTTTCCTGAGAGTATCTGCCATATCCGTCTTTTCCCATGTGAAATCAGGATCGTTTCTCCCAAAGTGCCCGTAAGCCGCACTCTTTCTGTAGATTGGCCTCAACAGGTCAAGCCTTTTGATAATTTCGCGGGGATTAAGATTAAAATTCTTTTTGACTATCTCCACAATCTTCTCTTCCGGTATCTTGTTTGTCCCTGAAGTATCAACATTTATGGATGTCGGTTCAGGGACTCCAATTGCGTAGCTTACCTGCACTTCACACTTATCAGCCACTCCTGCCGCAACTATGTTTTTCGCAATCCACCTGGCCGCGTACGCGCCGGATCTGTCAACCTTGCTCGGATCTTTTCCGGAAAAAGCGCCTCCACCATGTCTGCCCAGGCCTCCGTAGGTGTCTACAATTATTTTCCTGCCGGTTAAACCGGTATCACCTTCAGGGCCGCCTATTACAAACTTTCCCGTAGCATTTATGTGGATCTTTGTCTTATCATCCAGCAGATTACTGCAAACAGGCCTGACAACATGCTCGACAATGCCCTTCCTTAAATCTTCTTCCGAAGTCCCGTCAGTATGTTGCTGTGCTATAACAACAGTACTTAATCTTACCGGCTTTCCATTATGATACTCCACGGAGACCTGACTTTTTCCATCAGGACCGAGGCCCTTTAAAATCTCCTCTTTCCTGACATATGCAAGGCGCATTGCCAGTTTGTGTGCTATTGTTATCGGCAATGGCATCAATTCATCAGTTTCATTGGTTGCAAATCCGTACATCATACCCTGATCACCGGCACCCTGTTCCCGCCCTTCTCCTTCATCAACTCCCATCGCAATATCCCGACTCTGGCCATGAACACTTACCATAACACCGGCGTCATCACAATCAATCCCGAATTCAGGGTTAGTATACCCAATTTCCTTGAGGGTACTTCTTACAATATCCTGCATTTCAACATAACCTGTTGTTGTAACCTCTCCCGCAACTATTACGAGCCCTGTTGTCGTCAAGCACTCCACGGCACATCTGGCGTTGTTGTCCTGCTTCAACAACGCGTCTAATATTGCATCGCTTATCTGGTCACAAATTTTATCAGGATGACCTTCCGTCACACTTTCTGAAGTAAAAAACTCAATCTTTGTCATTTTAGTTGACTCCAAATTTATAGAGTAATGTCGGGTAACCTGCCCGACTTCGCTATTCAGGCGGGGAAACCCGACCTACACTTAGGGTACGCGATACTCACCTGCACCTCCTGGGTAACACCAGTCAATTTCCAAATTCTATTTAAATTCTTCCCAAGACTTCAGATTTATCTCGGCACGATGTAAAGTTGTTTTTTCGTGGACTCTTAATATTATAGAGAGTGTAAATTACAAAGACAATATCGTTGTGTCAATAGGTATATTGTGAGTGAAAGCAACTCTGCCTGAATCGGTTATTAATTCTCACACAAAGGCACAGAATACAAAGGGAGAAACTATTATCTTTTGTTTTATTTTTTAAATCTCTATTCCTTTGTGACCAATCTGCCCACACGAACAACGTGGAGGTGCAGACTGTATCATTCTGCACCTCCACGTTGTTACTTGCCTTTTGTATTCTTTTCATCTATAATCGCGGCCCGTTTTTTCAATTGTCGCATCCATAATGTACAATCTGTATGCAATAATTAAGATGTTGGTAATCATCCTCTTTTTTGTTATTACTACCACGAAGGGAAAACAGGTGAAATTTTTGAACAAATAAGCTGAGGTGTTTTTATGGGAATGTTAGGTGCCGCACTGGTATATGTTGGTTTTGTACTGTTTATGAACGGCCTGAAGACTCTTGGAAAACTTAAGGCCAGTCATGTAATCCCTATGAATTTATTTACTGGCACGCTCATTGTTATCGGTGCGATAAGGACGGTACTGCTCCATGGAGAGGGGATAACGCCCTATTTTTATGCAATGCAGTCACTCTTGTTCGGATTTACCTACTTATGGGTAGGTATTAACTCCATATGGAGTCTTGAGGATGATGGGTTAGGGTGGTATTGTCTGCTGGTTACTGTGGTGGCAGTGCCAACCGCATTTACTGCCTTGCCGGATACGGGTATGATCATACTCTGGTTAATGTGGGCAAGCCTGTGGTTTATGTTCTTTCTCTTGTTAAGCCTGCGCATAAAAATAGCTAAGGCTACGGGATACTGGACAATTGTTAATGCTATTGTGACAGGTGCGGCAGGGTATATTATCCTGATTGAAGCGTGGCCATGGAAGTAGCTAACGGTAACAAATTAGCCGTATATAAACTATTCCCTTCCCTCTGAACAGAGCTCTGGGTATTATTGCAGTAACGAATTGAAAAAAATCACTATTTCCTGAAGAGTTTTTTTATTTTATCAGTTGCAAAATAACAAGCTTTTTTCCGTGCCTTTTTCACAAAGACAAAATCCTGCTTTAACAGTTCCTGCAAATCACGGATAGCAGTACTCTTAGAAACCTGGTATAGATTCATGTGCATTGTTGGAGTTGTGTACTCTTCGCTATTATCGAAATAATATTGGAGTAATTTGATTTGTCGGTCATTTAAATTATATGAAGTTTTTGCATACAAATTCATGCATTTATTTTTGGCGGCAGTTTTCTCAACATATCGTTCAAATTCTTTCATCGCCATGTCAACTTTTCTTATATTGTAGTCAATAAAATAGGTCAAGTCTAAATCGTCCTGTTCACTATATATATAAGCGTTCGCATATTGTGAAGGAGATTTTTTAATAATAGTTGATATAGGTAAATAGGAGAATGCCCAATAGCCTTTTCTCAGTAGATACCAATAGAAAATTAACCGTGCCAGTCTGCCATTACCGTCCGTAAAGGGATGAAGGTACCCTATCCAAAAATGCAACATTATGGCTTTTATAACAGGGTGCAAAAACTCTCCTTTCAAAGAATCATTTGCAAACTTTATTAATTGATTGATTTCGTTTTCAACAAAATCAACTCTCGGAGGTGTGTGATAAATAAATTTGCCCACAGCATCTTGAATAACAATATTATCAGAATCTTTTCTGAATTGATGCACTTCACTTTTTGGAACAGTGTTTTTTACAATCATTGAGTGAAGCTCAAAAAGCAAATCAATACTGAATGGTTTATTTTTAATCTCTTCCTCGATAGCCTTCATTGATTCATAATTATTCAATATCATATGTTCTGCAGTAGTCCGAGGCTTTCTTCCTTCTGCAAGAAATTGTTTGGCAAGCTTTCTGGTAGTATTCGCTCCCTCTAATCGAGAGGAAGCAATGGCCTCTTCCACTATTCCTCGAGAGATAAACTGCATTTTGCTTTTTTTGTCAATTTCTCTACTAGTAAGAGACAGAGATCCCCCAGTATTTAAGTCCATCTTATGGAGAAACTCTTCCAGACCAGGCAATAAAGGATACCATCTATAATTTCCTGTATTTTCTGTTTTTATTACCGTTGGAGAAGATTTTAGCCAGCGCATAAATTTGATTGCTGCCCAGGTTTTTTCTATAGGAGCTTTTATCAAAAAATTCTTGTATTTAATTTTATCCCAATACAAGTATACAGGATGATTTGCCAGTAAAAGTGCTTGGTCAAAATTAGATCTCTCTTCAGAAAAAAAAACAAAATCCATAATTTCTTTTTGGTCAAAAGAAGAATGAGGTTTTTCTAGAATATATGGTTGAGTCATTTTTATTCCTTTTTAGTCATATAGGTATCATAATTTATATTTGACGCCAAAAAACATACCATATCAAGAATATCTTGTCAACATAGGACTCATTGACGCCAATATGACACCTATATGACTATTGACACAAAATTATATCTGTACATATAAGTGTCATTGAACAGTATACGACACCCATATGACACCTTAGTCCTTGAACGGGGTACAAATAATTCCCGGTTTATAATCTTCAAAATGCTAGTTGATGATAAAGTAATTAATTACGCAAGTTGTTGTTAAATACAATGGTTATGTTAATCACCATTATCTTTTTGACGTTTGCAACCGTTTCTTCAGTTTGGGATAGATATCCAAGAGGCTGCTTACTTATCATTGAGTATAATTTCTCAGAATTTCTGCAGTGTGTTTATATGTGTAGGTGTGAAATCCGATATCTGTAATATTACTGATTATGACAGGGGGGGGCCTTCCAAAAAGCAGTAGATTAACTCAGGCTGGAGATCAAGTGTAAATGTCTTCCATTTTACCTATTGTTTAATACCAACAATCTGCCTGGAATCTGACTACCCTTAAGTTCAACTATTGAGATAGAGGTATTCTTGATATTTACTTTATGCGCATACCCTTCCACAGACAAATCAAGCGCTGCCAGAATCAGACACTTTGCAACATAGGCGTGTGAAACTACCATGATGTTACCCATACTGTTTTCGCCGATAATCCTGATCAACTCTTCCTTCTTCTCATTGTGAAAATCGGCAAATGTATCACCTCCGGGTACCTCAAAGGTATGGAGCCTATTCATTCTTATCTCAGACAATTCCGGATAAAGACGATCCGCTTCAGTGACTGATACACCACATAATTCCCCAAAATTAAAGTCCCTCAGGTTTCTTGAAAGATGCATTTCCCGTAACGGCTGGTCTCGCTCTTCATTGATTAATTGGGCCGTATATATCGCCCTGTGCCAATCGCTTGAATAAATCTTTCTTATTGGAATGCGATTTAGTTTTTTTCCTAAATCCCTGGCTGAAATCACGCCTTCAGCGTTTAATTGGTCTCCTTCGGGTGTCCAGGGTTGAAATGTTCGCTCAGCATTCAAGCGCGTCCTTCCATGCCGTGTAAAAATAATGCGAAGAATATTCTCTTCTTCTTTCAGGAGAATATTCTCAGCATCTTCAAAGGTCGAATAGATTGCTTCCATAATTTATTCTGATAAGTCAGGTAGTTATGCGACAAACACTATCCTTCGACTCCCCGCCTGAATGACGGCTCACTTGTCCGCCAGTTAGTCAGGCGGAGGATGACATCAGACGGAGAGCTCTGAACGACGTCACACTGAGCGGAGTCGAAGTGTTATCTGCATTGAAATTCCTCATAAAATTCAGCTTTTCAGGCAATTTGAGCTTTTCCGTTCTTATTTTAACTTCTGAGGCATGTCAAGCCCCTCACTTGTCCACTGCCGCCCCAGCTCTCCGACTGATTTTGGCAGATCAACGTCCGGGATCTGATAACCATACGCTTTTCTTCGCTCGCGAAGCAGATCCGTAGAAATTGCAAACTCCTTATCACGTTTGTCTATCATCTCTTTACTAATCTGCCCGTCAGCACCAGCAGACCACATAAGAAGCGGTTTGCCCATTGGTATATTCGTATCCGGATCAGGCCATGTATGAAACGTCTTGCCCCAACTTCCCAGAAAGCCCTCAAGCGCTTTGTCACCCATATCGTACAGGTCCGGTACAATGAGCTGACCTGATACTATTTCATAAGCATGAGGGTGCCAATATATTTTCTCATTGTGGGGCAGCATTTGATATGTTTCATCGCCTATAATATACTCTATGCCAAGAAGTTTGGCAGGCGCCTCCTTGGAATCGTATATCACACATTGATGGAGATCACCTTTTCCTATTTTGAGATCCCGCATCGAACAGTAGTGATGAGCCTCTATCTCAAAGCCCGGATTGTTCTTGGCGATATGAAATGCGCACAGGTAGAGGTGAATATCTTTGACGGGATCTGCATATTTAAGCTTTGTAACGTTATCAACGACATGCTTCACCTTCTTTCCCGCGTCAACATCTTTGTGTGCAGAAAACATTATACCGAGAAAGACCGCAATCCCAACTACTGCAATCTTGCTTATTATCTTTTTGCAGAAATACTTAGACATTTTTGCCTCCTTTCGTTTCAATAGATGAACCAAGTCGCTATCGCAACAGAAATTATCCTTCGACTCCACCCAGAAGACGACGTTCAGAACTCTCCGTCTGATGTCATCCTCCGCCTGACTAACTGGCGGACAAGTGAGCGCCTGCCCGACTTCGTCATTCAGGCGGGGAGTCAAAGTGTTATCAACATTGACATCCAGATTGCCTTGCTCGATGTTAGACTTTAGCCATAGAAGATGCAAATAAATTCTCAATTGGACAATTTGTTTTTTTCTTTTATAATTAATTTTAATTCTTCGGTCGTATTCTCCCCCCCAGGATGACAAGGTACTCCAATATGTTGTTCTGAGTAATACCTGAATTTAATGTAAGGTTTTATAAAGCCGGCGGGTAAGAAACCCGCCCTACAAAAATATTTGTTTTATGACTAGGTCGGGTTTCTTACCCGACATTCCTCATCAGAAAAAATGAACGCATAATAATTTTGACGAAAGTTTAACCTGTTGTCTTTTTTAGAAAGGAATATATTATGTCAAAAAATGTCCTGGTACCAATATCAGATGGCTGTGAGGAGATTGAAGCGGCATGTATTATTGATACCCTGAGACGCGCGGATGCTGATGTAACGGTAGCATCAGTTGGCAATTTGCAGGTAACTGCGTCAAGAGGCATGAAACTGGTCGCAGACCGATTAATTTCAGAATGCGTCAATGAATCGTATGATCTGATTGCTTTGCCAGGCGGAATGCCCGGTGCGGAACGGTTACGCGATTCTAAAGAGTTGACGGATCTGTTAACACGTCAGAAGCAGGACGGAAAATTGTTTGCCGCAATATGTGCCTCACCCGCAATAGTATTACATCACCACGGACTCCTGGATGATCTAAAGGCAACTGCGTATCCCGGCTTTGCCGAACAGCTTAAAAATACTGAATCTATTGAATCGCGGATAGTTGTAGATGGCAATTGTATAACCAGCCGCGGACCCGGAACAGCTATGGAGTTTGCCCTTAAACTGGTGGAGATACTCTACGGAGAACAGATGTCAAAAAAAATTGCAGATGCTATGCTGGTTGATTTATAAGGACAGACATTGGTCACTTGTTATTGGTCACTTTTTTTGTGGTGTCGGTGGGTGGTTTTGTAAGAGGGGTTACCTTTCCATGAAGAACACAACCCTTGCATGTTGGGTCACATTTTATTTTCAGCCGGCTACAGTAGTAATCACGTGTCAGATGAGGACAATCCCAACTCATTTTTAGCCTCGAAAAAATTCCTTAATTTATATCATCGTTAATCTGCGGAGATCCGTATCCTGTTTCCAGACGAACATTTATTCCTGTCAGTCTTCTTTTGTTAATCGAGATTGAATACTTTTCGGGTTTTGCCTTAAATCAAGAACCGCAAATACAACAATCCTTTTTTCCTCAATTTTGTAGTAAATCCCAAATGGAAACCTTGAAATTAATCCGCGACGAAATCCATTATACATTTCCGGGCAAGCTTTAGGATGCCTGTTAATAAATTCTAATTTGGCATCGACGCAACGAATAGGATCTTCTCCTAAACCAGGAAATTGTACATCATAAAAGCTGAAGGCATCAAGCAGATCAGACTCAGCCCTCGGTTTGATGAATATTTCAAGATTCATTTTTCTTCAATATTCTGGACTTTACTTCTTTCCAGGAAGAGCCTTGTTCTTGATTCGTTTCATGATCTCTGAGGCGTTCGTCCAATATTGCCTTGTGAGATTCTGGAACAGGCAAAGCATCTTCTTGTGAAGACAAAGATTCCCATAACTCGTTGATAAGTAAAAGCTTTTCAGAGTCTGACAACTTCTTTAGTTCTGGAATTGTATTGATAATCATGTGCTGATTTTAGATTATTTTAAAAGTTTATTCAATATTCAATTTTGGGATGATGTGAAATCCGTGTCCTATTTCTGTTCACACAGTCAAAAACTCTTTCTCACCGGTGATCAAGTCTTCGTACGTCTCTCTTCTCCTTATCGTCGAGAAGCTGTCACCGTCTACCAGTATTTCACATGTACGCGGTCTTGTGTTGTAACTGGAACTCATGGTAAAGCCGTATGCTCCGGCACTGAAGAACGCAATCAGATCGCCCTCTTTTACATCAGGAAACCACCGCTCTTTTGCGAGAACGTCACTGCTTTCACACACAGGGCCCACGATATCCACCAGATCCAATCTATCATCCGCACCCTTCTCTTCACCGGGAAGCTCTACTTCCGGCATCGGCACCTCAGTAGTAACAGGCCACGCTCTGTGAACGGCATCGTACAGGGACGGACGGGCAAGGTCGTTCATCGCCGCGTCACAGATAACAAATTTCTTCCCCCAGGTAGCAACCTTTATATAGGTCGTCTTAGTTACCAGTATCCCGGCGTTTCCGATAATAAATCTTCCGGGCTCCATTACCACCTTGCAACCCAGTTTTTTTATCAACGGTATAATATCGGCTGCATAATCACGCGGCCTTTTCACCTTTTCTCCTGTATACGATATACAGTATCCACCGCCAATATTGACGTATTCAATACCCTGCCTACCCTTCTCGTCGAGCGTTTCCTGGACAAAATTATATACTTTTTCAAGGCCCTGCACATAAGGCTCAGGTGAATAGATAGGTGAACCAAGGTGTACATGAATGCCTTTAAGATCTATATTTTTATAGTTATCAATGTTCTTTATTAACTGGCTGGCACTTTCGAAGTCGATGCCGAATTTATTCTCCTTCTTACCGGTAGTTGTCTTATCATGAGTCCTGGCATCAATGTCAGGATTGATTCGCAGGGCAACACGCCCTCTCTTGCCGAGGAGCCCTGCTATCCTGTCAATATTGACCAGTTCCGCCGGAGACTCAACATTGAACATAAAGATATCATTTTCCAACGCATATTTAAGCTCCTCCGAGGTTTTACCGACTCCCGCAAAGACAATCTTGTCAGGACTTACACCTATCTTCAGTACCCGGTGAAGTTCACCACCGGAAACGACGTCAAACCCGGAACCTGCATCCGCCAGCACTTTAATAACTGACAAATTTGAATTGGCCTTAACGGAGAAACATATAAGAGGGCTTACATCCGCAAATGCATCCCGAATCTCCACGTAATTTCTCAAAATTAAATTTTTGCTGTAAATATACGCTGGTGATCCGACCTTATCTACAATGTCTTTTATTCTTACATCTTCGCAGAACAGTTCATTATTCCGATAGCCAAAAAAATCAAAACTAGTCATCCTTTTCTCCAAATTTAAGTATCCGCCGCAGAGTTCACTCCCAGGACAATAAATGCCGAGGACAAGGAGTTCGCCGAGAACGCGGAGAAAACTATTATAATCAAATTAAATATTTTTGTTATTGTGATAGAGCCCGTATGCCGAGCCTAACGACGATCCTCTCTTTCGAGAGGATTCCAGTGTTGGATTCCTCTCGAAAGAGAGGACTATGATTTTGTGCAGTATCTGCTGCAACTCCTATTTAATCAAGCCATCTGCTTTTTTAACTTCTTCTCCCACGCAGCTATCTGCTTCTTTACCGACTGAGGAGAAGTCGAACCGTGGCTTTTAAATTGTTTGATATAATTCTTCACACCCAGTACTTTATAGACATCTTTGCCAATCAAAGACGAATGTTTCTTAAAATCCTCCGGGCTTACATCACTTAACTCCTTACCGCTTTTGCTACACACCCCAACCAGCCTGCCAACAATCTCATGGGCCTCACGGAAAGGAACCCCTTTTCCAACAAGGTATTCTGCTAATACCGTAGCATCCAGAAACCCTTTTCTACAGCTATTCTCCATATTGTCGAGTTTCAGAGTCGTCTTGTTTATCAACTCTTTCAGGATGGACAGACAGTTCTTTACCGTATCGGACGAATCAAATATCGGCTCTTTATCCTCTTGCATATCTCTGTTATAGGAGAGCGGAAGACCTTTCATTATCGTAAGAAGAGAAAACAGATTGCCATACACACGACCGCATTTACCTCTGATCAGCTCAAGTATATCCGGATTTTTCTTTTGCGGCATAATACTCGAACCCGTACAGTATGAATCATCAATATCCAGAAAGTCATATTCCTGGCTTGACCAGATAATCCACTCCTCACAAAACCTTGAAAGATGCATGGATATAATTGACAACGCAGAAGCATATTCCAGAC
Source organism: Candidatus Scalindua sp. (assembly GCA_021777035.1). GTDB lineage: Bacteria > Planctomycetota > Brocadiia > Brocadiales > Scalinduaceae > Scalindua. The sequence continues at coordinate 23,948 of JAIQZR010000197.1, forward strand.
AAAAGTCTCTATCACTTACAACATCAAGACTGTTATTAAATAATGAATCAAAGCCAAGGAGCTTACTCGTAATCTCAGGTTTTGTATTAAGTGTTGTACCTCCCAGAGCACATGCACCAATCGGAGATTGATTCAAACGTTTCTTACAATCAACCAGTCTCGTACGATCCCGTTCCAGCATCTCTACGTAAGCCATGAAGTAATGTCCAACCAGTATCGGCTGAGCATGTTGAAGGTGT